>DASVHW010000315.1 GCA_036382395.1 Candidatus Binatia bacterium
GCAGCATGGTGGCGCGCGATTCGTCGGCAACCTGTCGCGCGATCAGCGCCCGCGTCACCAGCTCCTGGTTGCGCTGACTGGTCAGCGCCTGGATATCGTAGTTGGCGCGCGCGTTGGCCACCTGTTGATCGATCTCGGGCGCTTCCAGCACCGCAAGGACCTGCCCACTTGTCACCCGATCGCCCTTATCCACGTTGATCGTTTTCAGATAGCCGGCGATCTTGGCGTAGATTGGTGTTTCCACGAAGCCGTGGATTGTCGCGGGCAGCTCCAGGGTGCGGCTGGGTGCGGCGCGACGCACGGGCGTCACCAACACGCGCCGGCCCTGGGCGAACTGCTCTTCCAGTTCCGTAGTCTGGCGCTGCACACGCAGGTCGCGGCCCCGCACCAGCGCCGCCGTCACCACGACGGCGACCAGCACGACGCTCAGCGACGCGATCACGAACAGTTTGCCCGGTGTGCGCGGACGGTAATTCTTCGGATCATCCTGCATGGCTCAGCTCCGGTAGTCGGCACTGGACGGCGCCAGCGCCTCGATTTCGGCATCGCGATGATGCTTGCCCAGGAGGTGGCGGCTGAAGATCGAGTACACCGCGGGCACGGCGAAAAGAGTCGTCAACGTCGCGCCCAGCAAGCCGCCGATGACGGCGCGACCCAGCGGCGCGTTCTGATCGGCGCCGGCGCCGAAACCCAGCGCCATGGGCAGCATGCCGAGGATCATGGCCAGTGCGGTCATGAGGATCGGACGTAAACGGACGCGGGCCGCTTCAATCGCCGCAGCCACCGGGCTGTAGTTCTCTTCACGCAGCTCGTTGGCAAAGGTGATCAACAGGTTGCCGTTGGCGACGGCCACGCCCACCGCCATGATCGCGCCCATGAGCGATTCGACGTTGACCGTCGTACCCGTCAGCACCAGCATCCACAGCACGCCCGCGAGCGCGCCGGGCACCGCCAGCAAGATGATGAACGGCTCCAGCCAAGATTGGAAGTTGGCCACCATCAGCAGGTAAACGAGAATGACCGCCAGCACCAGCGCCGCCCCGAGGCTGGTGAACGACTCGCGCATGGCCTGGCTCTGTCCGCGGACGGTGATCTTGACGCCGGGCGGCAGCGTGCCGAGCTCGCTGATGGCCCGCGCCACGGCGGCGGCGGCACCGCCGAGGTCGCGTCCGGCCACGCCGGCGTTGACGTCCATCACCCGCTGCACGCTGTAATGGTTGATGAGCGCCGGCTCGACCCCTTGCGTCACCGTGGCGATGTTGCCGAGCAGCTGCGGCGCGCTGGTGCCATCGAGCTGCGAACCGCTCAGTGGCGTCTCGGTCACGGCCTGAATGGAGTTCACCATGTGCTGCGGGGTTTGCAGAAGCACGCTGTAGTTCACGCCGTTCTTGGGGTCGAGCCATTGGTTGGGCTGCAGCAGGAAGCCCGTGCTCAGCGAGGTCAGCAGACTCGAGGCCACGTCCGCCTCGGTGATGCCCAGCTCGAGCGCCCGGGCGCGATCGACGTTCACCTTGAGAGTCGGATAGTCGAGCGGCTCGGCGATGCGCACGTCGGTGAGGCCCGGGATGCGCTCCATCTTGGCTTCGAGCCGCGCGGCGATCTGATAGTCGGCATCGAGATTGTTACCGGAGATCTGCGCGTCGATGGCCGCGGGCAACCCGAAGTTCAGCACCTGGCTGATGATGTCCGCTGCCTGAAAATAGATTTCGGTATCCGGGAACTTGCGATGGAGCTCGCGGCGGATGTTGTCCTGGTAGCGCGCCGTCGGGTGATGCTCGGGTTGCAGTTGGATCAACACGTCAGCGTCCTGTGGCCCGATGCTGTCCGTCTGGTAGAAGGCCAGGTTGTAGGACACCGGCACGCCGAGGTTGTCGCTGATGCCCGCCAACTCATCCGGCGGGATCAGCTCGCGAATCGACCGCTCGACCTCATCGACGATGCGCTCGGTGCGCTCCAGGCGCGTACCGGTCGGGGCGCGGACGTGGAGCTTCATCATGCCGGCATCGACGGACGGGAAGAAGTCCTCGCCGACCGCCAGCAACAGCAGGAACGACGCGGCGACCAGCAGTCCCACGCACGCCAGCGCCAACGTGCGCCGGGCGATGAACGCTCCCAACGCGTCGCGGTAGGCTTCGCGGAAGCGTTCGAAACGGTGATTGAAGGATTGGATGAAGCGCCCCCAGACGCCCCTGCCTCCGGGCTCCTGGTGCGTTTCGGGCAACAGGTAACGGGCCATCGTCGTCACCAGCGTGCGCGACAGCAGGTAAGACGTGAGCATGGCGTAGACCACCGCCAACGCCAGCGGGGTGAACAAGAACTTGGCGACGCCGGACAGGAGGACGACCGGGAAGAAGACGATGCAAATGGCGAGCGTCCCGACGAAGGTCGGCATGGCGATCTGCGCCGCGCCGTCGAGGATGGCCGTCAGCAGAGGCTTATGCATGGCGTGGTTGCGGTGGATGTTTTCGATCTCAACCGTGGCGTCGTCGACGAGCATACCGACCGCCAACGCCAGGCCGCCCAGCGTCATGGTGTTGATCGTCTGGCCGGAGAGTTTCAGCGCCACGAATGCCGTCAGAATGGACAAGGGGATGGAGGCGATGACGATCAACATGCTGCGCGCCGAGCCCAGAAACACCAGCACCATGATGGCCACCAGAACGGCGGCGGTCACCCCTTCCTGTACGACGTCGCGCAAGGCGGCGCGCACGAATTGCGATTGATCGAAGTTGAGGGCGACCTGCAGACCCTGGGGCGCCGTCGCCAGAATCTCTGGAATCATCGCCTTCACCCGATCGACGACGGCCAGCGTGGATGCCGCCGCATGCTTGATGATCATCAGGTACGTAGCCCGTTTCCCATTCACCCGCACCACGTTGGTTTGCACCTGGTGGGTGTCCGTCACCGGCGCCACGTTGCCGAGCAGCACGGGCGTGCCATCGACCACCTTGAGCGGCAACTGGTTGAAGTCCTCCACCCGCAGCGGGCTGCCGTTCAACTGGACGTTGTACTCGCGGTCGCCGATCTTCACCGTCCCCGTCGGAATGATGACGTTGGTCGAGGCGAGGGCATTGCCGACATCCTGTGGTGAGAGGCCGTTGGCGTAGAGGTCTGCCGGATGCAGGTTGACCATCACCGCCCGGTTCATGCCGCCCAGGGGCGCAGGCGACGCCAAGCCTTCGATGGTGAACAGCTTCAGTCGGATGAAGTTGAAGCCGTAGTCGAACACCGCCTGCTCCGGCAGCGTCTCGCTGGCGACATCGAGCTGTGCCACGGGGACGTTGGCGGCGTTATAGTCGATGATGTTGGGCGCCTGTATACCGGGCGGTAAGATGCGCAGGATGGTGTTGGACACCGAGTTCATCTGTGCGATGGCGCCCGCCGTCGTAGCGCCCGCGTGGAAGTAGACCTTGATCATGCCGATGCCGCCGAACGACTCTGACTCCAGGTGTTCGATGCCGTTGACCGTCGTCGAGAAGGCGCGCTCGCTGAGCAATACCACGCGGCGCTCCATGTCGGTGGCCGACAAGCCGGGGTAATTCCACACCACCAGCACCACCGGCAGATCAATGGCGGGAAAGATGTCGACGTTCATCCGCGCGAACGACAGCACCCCGAGCACGAGCATCAGCAGGGCCATCACCGCCACGGAGAGCGGCCGACGCAAAGCCAGTCGAACGATCCACATCGCAGCCCTACCTTTCGCGAATTTGTTTCAAGAGCGCAACCGGCGGTCGTGGGCGAGAGAGGCAGTCTCCCATGACCCGGCGACTTCCGCGTGTCGGAGCGGTCGGAATCAAGGCGGCTGTTCAGTGCTGGTATATGCAGCCGGCTGCGCCTGCGGAGACCCTACGCGGCATACGATTGCAACAATAGAGCCTGTCGACAAAGTCGAAGACGTGCTTCGAGAGCCTGCCCATGAACCGTTCTCACGCCCGACGTCACCGCCCGGGGCGATGCCCCGGGCTGATGAATGGCCGCCCCGTTGGGGCTGCTGTCCTTCAGGATTTCAATCCGTGTGGTCTCAGCCCCGAAGGGGCGGCAATCCATGAGCCCAGGGCAACGCCCTGGGCGACGGAGACCGCGCATGTTCATGGGCAGCTTGTCGAAGGGTGCTTTCAGAGAAAATCGACCGACTCAACACTTGCCCAGTGCGGCCCTCACTCGGCCTGTGGTGCCGTGCTGCCGATCAATTCCTCCACCGTCTCGATGAACAGACCCGGCGCCAGCGGCTTGCGCAGGATGGCATCCGCACCCAGACGGAGCGCAAAGCGCGCGACCTCAGGCTCTTGGTGATCGGTGACGGCGAGAATACGTGGCTTGGTACGTGGCTTGGTCGGAAGTGAAAGTGATCCAAACCGACCCCGCAGCCGACGCAGGAACTCGAACCCATTCATCCCTGGGAGGTCCAGATCCAACACGATCACCGCGATGTCTTCGCGGCGCACGATGTCGCAGGCTTCAGCTCCGTCTCCGGCTAGGTGGACATGGAGCCCGCGAAGGCGCAGCAGGGTTTCGGCAATAATCTGCGCATTCACATTCTCATCGGCAACTAACACGGCGCGGTTCACGGTCCTCCTCCTTCGCCCCCTTGCTACGCACCGCCAACTCAACGGCGCATTTCCCATACGGTCTCGTTGGACGACCACGCCGCAGAGAAATTCGCCAGCCGAGTGGATTTCCTGCAGCATGAATTCCAACATCGTGGGTTCGACTCCTGCGTTGCGCCGCAGCTTGGCAGTCCCCGTACTTGGAAGGCCAGGCACGCTCCGGCGAGCCGTTGAAACGCCCCGCCACCCCAAAAGTATCCAAAAGCACGTCAGCGGGCTTGCCGAATCGCCACACACTCAGCTACTATCCCGCCGCTTTTGCCCGACGAGGACGCCCGCCTTCGTCGCGCCACTTCAATGCTACGGGCAGGTAGCTCAGTCGGTAGAGCAAGGGACTGAAAATCCCTGTGTCGAGTGTTCAATTCACTCCCTGCCCATTTTTTTTCTCCCTCTAGTTCCACGACTTGCACGCCAGCGCTGGAGGCGCC
>DASVHW010000316.1 GCA_036382395.1 Candidatus Binatia bacterium
CTACCGCGGCGCTACTTCGAACTTTTCTCCCGGGCTGGCGCAGCGCAATGGGAATCTTCCGCCAGGCCTGCGAAAGCACCTGCAGCGGAACGGCATGTTGCCGCCCGGATGGCAGCAGCGCCTCGAGCCGCTTTCCGGCGACCTCGAACGGAGGCTGCAACCTTTATATAGCGGTTATGCGCGCGGCATGATCGGGCAGGACGTGGTGATCATCGAAAACAATAGCCAGCGCATCATGGACGTCATTCTCGATGTAACAGCGCGCCGCTGATTCGGCGGCAATAAAAGAAGTGATAGAGGAGATTCGCCGTGAAGAGATTGTGTACTGCTCTCGTGCTGGTTTGTTTGCTCGCGTTTCCCTTACTCGCTGCGGCACAGAGTAGCTGGGAAATCGTCCGTGCCGATTACGGCTCCGGAAACAACTGGGTGGATGTGACCGACCGTGTTCGTTCGCTGGTTCAAGGCGATTTGCTGAACTTCCGGGTGGATGGAAGTCTCCTGGGGGCGGGCTCGCGGCGTGGCCTCAACGGGGCTTTGCGGTTGCAACTGACGGACAATGCAGGGAGAAGCCGGCAGATCACCTACAGCGACAGCCAGCAGGTGAACCTGCGGATTCGCACCGCTTACCAGAGCAGCCTGCACATCAGCCGCGCCGTTTACGGGAGCGGTAACCGCTCCGTCGACGTTACCTCCCGCGTGAATTCGCAAATCGAGGGCGACCAACTCAACCTGCTGGTAAACAACGACAGCATGGGCGGCGATCCGGCTCCCGGACAGGCCAAGACTCTTACATTGGAATATGCGCTGAACGGGCGCACGAGCCAGGTCGTCATCAATGAAGGCGACACGCTGCGCCTGCCGTACGACTCCACCAGCCAGAGTAATTTGCAGATCACCCGCGCCAGGTACGGGGCGGGCAATCGGACCTCCGACGTCACCTCGCGGCTGAACTCGCAGATACAAGGAGACCAGCTCAACCTGCAGGTAAACAGCGACAGCATGGGCGGCGATCCGGCCCCCGGGCAGGCCAAGACCCTTACCGTGCAGTATGCGCTGAACGGCCAAACGAACCAGGTCGTCATCAATGAAGGCGACACGCTGCGCCTGCCGTTCGACTCCACCAGCGATCTATCGCAGAGAATCCGCTGCGAGTCGGTCCAATCCGACGGCTACGGACGCAAATACTGCGCCGCCAATACCCGCAACGGAGTCCGCCTCATCCGCCAGATCGGCGAATCCGCGTGCACCCAGGGCTCCAGCTGGGGCTATGACACTAGCGGCGTCTGGGTGGACAACGGCTGCCGTGCGGAATTCGAAATGCGTGCGAACGGCCGCTCCACCGGCGCTCTGACAACCACGATTCCGAACGGCACCGAAATCTCGGTCCGAACCAATGAGACGATCGATTCCAGGAACGCCACCGTGGGCCAGCGGTTTTCCGGCGTGATCGCCGCCGATATCCTCGACAGCTCGGGCGCGGTAATGATTCCCAGGGGTTCGGACGCCGAGCTGGTGATTCGAAGCGCCAACGGCGGGGGCATCACTTCTGGCTCGGATCTGGTGCTCGACATGAATTCCATCACGGTGTCCGGGACGAGGTATGTCGTAAGCACCGACGACCTGCAGCAGCAGGGCGGGCAGGGCGTGGGCGCGAACCGGAGGACGGCCGTCATGGTGGGCGGCGGTGCGGTCCTGGGAACGCTGATCGGCGCCATTGCGGGAGGCGGGCAAGGCGCGGCGATTGGCGCCGCCGTCGGCGCCGGCGCGGGCTTGGGCGCCGAAGTCCTGACGAAAGGTAGACAGGTGCGAGTTCCAGCCGAGACGCTTCTTAGATTCAAGCTCGATCAAGATTTGCGTTTGCAGGAGATGCGTTAGCCGGAACTGCACTTCATCGGGAGCGCAGACTCGGAAGGTCAAGGCCATGTTGCAAAGGTTGGTCAAGCGGATTTGAGGCTCTTCTGCCGCGCCGCTGTTGAAAGGAGAAACTTCATGCTCGCAACGATCGTAATTGTCATCCTGGTACTGATGCTCGTCGGAGCTCTTCCTCGATGGGATCATAGCCGACAATGGGGCTACTTCCCGAGCGGCGGCATTGGGACTGTCTTGCTGATTGTGGTGGTTCTGATCCTATTAGGCAGGCTTTAACCATCGAACGCACTTGAAAGGCGGGATCGTGACCCTGCGAGAAGCACAACGCTGCCAGAGCTGGGGCGGCGAATCGTAAGAATCACAGCCAGGGAGGCTGTAACCATGAAAAAACTACTGTTGCTAGCGGTGGTGTTGGGCCTGTGCAGTGTGGCGTGGGCACAAGAAGGCCACCAGGATTCCCTCGAACGTCTGGCCAAGGCGGGCGTGGTACTGAACGAAATCATGAGAACGCCTGACAAGGGTATCCCGCAGGAAGTATTCGAGAATGCCAAGTGCATCGCCGTCGTGCCCAACATGGTGAAGGCCGCATTCATCGTTGGCGGCAAGCACGGCCGCGGCGTCGCTACCTGCCGTACCGCCAGGGGCTGGAGCGCGCCGGCGATGATCTCCATAGGTGGCGGGAGCTGGGGCCTGCAGATTGGTGCGCAGGACATCGACCTCGTCATGACCGTGATGAATGACCAGGGCATGCAGCGCATGCTGTCAAACAAGTTCCAGGTGGGCGGCGACGCCGCCGCCGTCGCCGGCCCGGTCGGGCGCCACGCCTCTGCCGGTACGGACTGGAAAGCCGACAGCGAAATCCTTACCTATTCGCGATCCAAGGGACTGTTCGCCGGTATCTCGTTGACGGGTGCAGTCGTGCAGCAAGATGACGATTCCACCAAGGACGTTTATGGCAAGATGATCGATCAGCGGACCATCCTCAGCGGGTCGGTGGCCGCTCCGGCGGCTGCATCGTCGTTCCTGGCCGCGGTGAGAAGCGGCAGCAGGCTCTCCCGCGATAAGAAGTGAGAGCAGGCGAGAGGAAGTAGCCGAGTTCATTCGGCAGGGCTATCGCCGTCGCACCTGGCCGCGTTCTGTTAATGGAAGAGCCGGCCAGGCATTGGCAGTTTAAATTGCCGTCACCGTTCACGGAACGCGCCAGGTCGTGCTCGCGGACGACCTTAGGAGACAATTATGCTTTGGACAATCGTCGTAATTCTTTTGATCTTATGGCTTCTGGGCTTTAGCCTCCATATCGCCGGAGGACTGGTCCATATCCTGCTGGTAGTGGCACTCGTGGTGGTGGTTATCAACCTGCTGAGCGGGCGTCGGGGCGCCTGATGAAGCGGAGTTCGCGGGCCAATTCTGAAGTGCATCGAGCGACGCACGCCTGACCTCGTGAAGATGCCGGCTTCCGGGCCCATTACCGCGTCGTGCAAATCACCACGGTTGGTTCCAGAGGTGTGGCGCTGGTTAATTTCGATCTGACAAAGGTCGCACGAGAAGGGACGGGCGTGCCTTCTCGCCGCGGCAGCCAGATCCGGTTCAAGATGGAGCGCGGCCGCAGCGGCTGGAAGATCGTGGACTTTCGTCCGCTGGAGTGTTTCCAGTGAAGCAACTGTTTTGGATTGGCCTGGTGGTGATCGTCTTAGGCCTGATATCGCTCGTGCTCCCGATCCCCCACAGTGAGCGCGAAGGATTCTCAGCGGGTGGGATGTCGATGGGGATTCATAACCAGAACAGCGAAACGGTGTCGCCGATCATCAGTGCAGTGATGATTCTAGGCGGCGCCGGCATGGTGATCACGGGCAAGAGCAGGAAATAATCACACTCTTGAAAATAATCTAGGGAGCCAGGAGCTGGCTGGCCTGTAAGAGGCTGAGATCCCCGGCGACCGCGCGGAAATTCGACCGGATCTCGTATTCTTGTTTGCTGATTGTCTTGAAGAACACTACAAGTCCTGATAATTGAATATTGATCAGGGCAGTCTTCCATTGTGAAGATCCGACCTCCACACGCCCAATCTCGATTGTGCCGCCGTTGTCGATGTGCCCCAGGAGCCCATACCCAAAGTCCACGCGGTTGATGATTTGGCCCGAGAGCTTTGCCAGGCGTTTCTGCTGCGCATCGATCAGAACTACTCCGGCAAGGCTATGCACCACCCGGGCTTCGTAGGTCGGGGGTTTGTAGTTGGGGTC
The DNA here is from genome assembly GCA_036382395.1 of Candidatus Binatia bacterium. NCBI lineage: Bacteria > Candidatus Binatota > Binatia (SeqCode) > Binatia bacterium. Next base: position 4,110 of record DASVHW010000316.1, read on the forward strand.
GGGGCGGAATTTGAGCCTCACAAACTTTCCCTCGACGCCGTCGTAGGCGTAAAGAAAAGCTGCCGGCATCACCCGCATTAGGTTCTCCAGCTTCTGCTCGTCATCGTCGTACTGTTGCTTGAGCTTCGATTGCTGGCTCGTATCGTGCATGAGGCTGCCAAAACGTGCGTTGTCCTGCTGCCGCTGGTCAGCGGTCAGCGGTTTGCCGTCGATCGCACGTACACGGTAGAGCGGGCCGTGTGGGGTCTCCACCTGCTCCTCCGTGAAGGATTGGCCTCCCACTCGCTTTTCGATCGCATACATCCATTTCCGCTGCTGCACCCGGTCCCCGAGCTCATTTGCTATGACGGCATGAATGAGATCGCCGGCAGGCACCACCTTACTTTGATCTTGCGCCGGGGCGGCGCTAGAAACTGCCAACGCGATTGCGATGATGAGGCGGCGTAAATTCATCGGTTCTATAGGCATTATCGATCTCTACGGTCGTCGCTCTAGCGGGGTGCTTCCTGCGTGTTGGATGCTGGTTCTGGAACCATCGATTTCAGCAACGCGACGTTCTTGAGCACCTTTCTCCAATCTTCGGGTTCCTTCTTCGCGAAAACGGGAACATTCGTGGTGTTGTAGAAGCCTAAGACATTGTTCCGCAGCTCTGGCGTCATGTCGGCAAACTTACGGTCTGCCAGCTTGTCCAACAGCTTGGCATACGCTTCGTCGGTCAACCCGTACTCCCCGGCCACAGTCGGCTTGCCGGTATCAAAGTCCTTGTTTGCCAGAGAAAGCTTTCCCGCTTTCAAGTCCGCAAGATAGGTCCCATATTGGACTACGGTCGCGTTGACACTCTTCAGATACAGAGTCTCGGTTTCCGGGCTTGGCATCTTGAAACCGACCGCCTTGAAGGGGCCGATTTTGGGCAAGAGCATAAAAAATACGGCGAGTATCCGGGCGCCCACCCCCGGTTTTTGGTAGCCGTTTCCCCACTCGCGCTCATAATCAGTGCGCTTCATGTTGTAGAGAAACTTCTTCTGCGTGAAATTCGGGTCCTCTTTGACCATTTCGTCTTTCTTAACCAGCAGCGCGACGCGAGTCATTTCAGGAATGACACCACTGATGGACCGGCGAAACGTGCCGATGGAAAAATCAACGCTGCTGAAGATGTCTTTCAACTCAATCCCGTATGTCTTCAGGAATGCCCGTTCCAGCACCTTTTTTGGGACCTGAAACCCGATGAAGTCGTGGTATGAATCGGACGTGTAGCGGTGCTTGGCGACTTGGACAACATCAAAACCGAACTCTGTCTGGATGTGGGCTTTCTTACTTTCGGCATACGTGACCTGGGGTCCAAACTTGGCTCTCAGTTTGGGAAACCCATCCCCGACGGCAGTGTTCACTGACGGATGGCCAGTGATGTCGGCGGTGTAGTGCGCCAACGCTCCCATTGCGAATGCGTATTCATTGACGTCGGTCGCCTCGGAAAGCAGCGCCTGAACAAAATCGCCGCTCCGGACGTAGTGAACCAGATCGCTGAACAACTTGTTCCCGAACGGGTAGTAACCCATGTCCTGGATCAGGCATCCGCCGTAGGCGTACCCGTGCGCCATGCGCAGGTCCTCGGCTGATGTGCC
>DASVHW010000317.1 GCA_036382395.1 Candidatus Binatia bacterium
ACACAGGAACGCCTGGATCGGGCTGCAGCTTGTTGGAGGGATGGGTCGAAAGCCGAACAAGGGCGGCAAGCGGTCGAACCGCGACGGTCTCGGTGCAAAGGTGACCGTCACCAGCGGCGGGCACACGCAGATGGCCGAGCGCCGCGCCAGCGTGGGGTACCTCTCTCAAAACGACCCGCGGATGCATTTCGGTCTCGGCGCAGCCGAGCGGGTCGAGCGCATCGACGTCCGCTGGCCATCGGGAAAGACGCAGACGTTGACCGATGTCCCGGCCCGAAAGGTTCTCGTCGTGGAGGAGCCGGATGATTGAGGCGGTGCGGACCACCTTCGGACGGTGGTTGCTGGTCGTTCCGGCAGCGCTGGCGGTGCTGGTTCTCGTGCTGGTTCGGTTCTCGGATTCCTCGGATCCCGCCGCGACGCTGGTTGTCGCGCTGGTGTCGGGCGATACCTCGGATGTCAGGCCGAGCGGTGAAGGCGACGGCAATACCCTCGCGCGCCTGAAGAGTGGCGCGCCGCCGCGGATCATTACCGCCGGATTCACCGCTGCCGTCACGCCGCGGGTCTCGTACGATGGCCGTCGCGCCATCTTCGCCGGCCGGCGCGCGGCCAGCGATCCCATGCAGATCTGGGAAGTGTCCGTCATGGGTTCCTCCCCGCGGCTGATGGCGGGGGGCGGGGAATGCCTTGACCCGGCGTACCTGCCGGACGGAGGCATCGTGTACGCACGGTCTCTACCAGGCGCCGGTCTCGACGCGCCGCAGGCGCTCTACACCACTCAGGCAGATGGACGGGGAGAACGGCGCATCACTTTCGGTGAGGCACACGATCGCGCCCCCGCGGTGCTGCCCGATGGCCGTGTTGTCTTCCGGCGTCACCCGCGCGTCGGAGACGGTCCGGGCCGACTCTTCGTCATCAACCCGGACGGTACCGGCCTGCAGCTGTTCTACGAGCCGGCTGACGGTGTCTCAATCGATGGCGGACCCTGGGTGATCGACGACCGAGTGATCTTCGCGGAAACCGTGCCGCGTGGTGCGACCCTGGAACACCCCGGTTCGCGGCTCGTCTCGGTGTCCGCGCGCCAGCCTCTGGGCCAGCGGGACATCCTCTCGGGTGGCGGTAAGCTCGAAGATCTCGGTGAGGAACGGTTCGCGTCGGTCAGCAAGCTTCCAGAAGGCGGCCTGGTGGCTTCCGCCTACGTGAAGCGCCAGGGTTGGAGTCTGCGCCAACTCACTCCGCACGGAGAGTCCGCCGCGCAGGCGCTCGCGCAGGCGCTTCCGCCGGCAAGCACACTCTCCGGCTTGGCAGATGGCTTGCGCCTCGCGAGTGTGGCGTTGGCAATGCCGCAGGCGCGGCCGCTCGGTCTCACGAGTGTCGTGGACGAGCGCAAATCGACTGGGACCCTTCTGTGTCTCAACGTGCGCAACTCACGCAACACGGCGGTGGCGGAGGCGAAGCCTGCGACGATCCGCACCGTGCGCGTCCTTGCGGTTGACGGGCAGCTGTTGGGGGAAGACTCCGTGGAAGCGGACGGCTCGTTCTTTGTCGAGGTCCCCGCGGACCAACCGCTCCGGTTGGAGTTGCGCGGCCCTGAAGGTGTGGTGGCGGCGGACCACAGCGGGTTGTGGGTCCGGCCCAACGAGAACCGCGGCTGCATCGGTTGTCATGAGGACCCGGAAGTCGCCCCCGAGAACCGGGTGGTGCAAGCAGTGGAGAAAGGTCAGGCCCCGGCAAGAGCGACGGCTCAGCTGGCACGGTCAGAAAAGCACTAGTGGGATTGAGGCATGAAACTCGTTGAGTTTGAGTCAAGTTTCGTTCGCCTCAAACCCTGGCATATGGCGTATGGCTTATGGCTTATGGTTCCTGACAATATGCTATCAGCCATATGCGCCAGGCACTGGTTTGTCAGTCTGAGGCGGAGCCTCACTAGTAGGTGTGGTTGAGGCATGAAGTCATCAGGCAAATGGATCGGGCTTGGCCTGCTGGCGCTGGTGCTTGGCTTCGCGGGGTTCGCTGGGCACCGCGCCGCAACTGAACACGTGCGCTTCTACACCGGCGTCGAACCAACCACGGTGAGCTGCATGTTCTGCCACTACGTCGGTCGCGGCGGCACGCTCGGCGATCGCCTGGCGAAGCCTCGCTACCGCTCCCCTGTCAATCTCGTGTTGTCCGCCGACGGCCGGCGGCTGTACGCGACCGGGTCGCAGGGAGATTCGTTGCTGGTGGTGGATCTGGAGACCCGGCGGGTTGTCAAGGAGATCCCGGTCGGCTCCAAGCCGCAGGCCGTGGTCCTCGGCCCTGATGGCCGGCGTGCTTACGTGTCGAACGAAGGGGCCGACTCGGTCGCGGTCGTCGATCTCGAAGCCGGGCGAGTGACTGCCAGCATCCCGGTGGGTGATGAACCGACCGGCCTGGCGCTGGCGCCGGACGGCACCACGCTGTTTGTCGCCAACTGGTTTGGGAATGACATCAGCGTCATCGATCTCACGCGCGGGGTCGAGGTGAAGAGGCTGCCGGCCGGGAGTAACCCCATCGATCTGACGCTGACGCCCGATGGCAAGCGTCTTCTGGTGGCCAATCAACTCTCGTACCCGACCAGCCGCCCGAACCCACCGGTGTCGGAAGTGACGATGATTGATGTCGAGCGCCGTGTGGTGTCGAGCCGTACCGCGGTGGTGAACGCGCACCTCCTCGAAGGCATCGCGGTGGCGCCGCAGGGAGACCTGGCGCTGATCACGCTGGTCCGGCCGAAGAATCTTCTGCCCGCCATCCAGGTGTCGCGTGGCTGGATGATGACCAACGGCCTCGGCGTCATCGACCTGAAGAGCGGCCGTGTGACGCAGGTGCTTCTCGACGAGCCGGGTGCCTTTTACGCCGACCCGAACGACGTCGTCTTCACCCCGGACGGCCGCCTGGCCTTCGTGAGTCACTCCGGGGCAGACCTGGTTACCGTGGTCGACGTCGAGCGCCTGCGGGCGCTGCTGGCCTCGGCGTCAGCCGCGCAGCTCAGCTCGTTCGCAAACGACCTGGGTTTGAGCCGGCAGTACGTGCGAGCGCGCATCCCGACCGGAGCTAACCCGAAGGGGCTGGCCGTCTCGCCGGATGGAAGATGGGTCTACGTCGCCTGCCGGCTTGCCGACAGCATCGCGGTGATCGATACCAGCCGCATGGAGGTCGCGGCGACCATAGACGTCAGCGGCATCACGCGGGAAACAGTGCTCCGGCACGGGGAGAAGCTGTTCAACAGTGCAGGGCATACGTTCCAGGGGCAATTCAGTTGCCGCAGCTGTCATCCCAACAATCACGTCGACCGGCTGCAGTACGACTTCGAGCCGGATGGGTTGGGCCGCAACGTCGTCGACAACCGCACGCTGCTCGAGATCGACGGCACCGGTCCGTTCAAATGGGATGGCAAGAACACCAGCATGTACATGCAGTGTGGTATCCGCTTCGCGCGCTTCCT
>DASVHW010000318.1 GCA_036382395.1 Candidatus Binatia bacterium
TGGAGGGGTGGGTGAGCGGTTGAAACCACCGGTCTTGAAAACCGGCGACCCGCAAGGGTCCGGGAGTTCGAATCTCCCCCCCTCCGTTCTCTCGCGCGGCGCGGCGGAGCGTGTTCGCAGCGTCGCGGAGGAACGAGTTCAGGCCTCGGCGCCGGCCAAGGCGCTGGCGATCTGCTCGCGCGTCGCTTCCAGCAGCGTGTCCACCTGCGTGCGTGCGTCGGCTTCGGGCACGGCCGGGGGCTGAATCGATTTGCAGAAGAGAATCTCAATCTGCCGTCCCGGCCGCAGGCGCCACCACGGTAACTTCGCCAGGGCGGCGTAGCTCCCGCGTACTGCCGTGGGCAGGATCGGCAGGCGATTGTCGATGGCGAAGTGAAAGGCGCCTTTCTTGAACGGCAGGAGTTGCCCCGTGCGGGTGCGCGTGCCTTCGACGAAGAAGATCACCTGACCGCGGATGTGGCGCAGCGCCGCCTGGGCTATGCTGCGTAGCGCCTGGGCGCGGTTGGCCCGATCGATGACGATCTGTCCGGCGGGCCGCAAGGCCCAGCCGATGATCGGCCAGCTGAGGATCTCGCGCTTGGCGACGAAACGATAGGGCGGTGGGATGACGCGGATCAGGGCGAGGATGTCGAAGACACTGGCATGGTTGGCGCAGACCACGTGGGCCCTGCTCCAATCGACCGGCACGATCTCGCGCACCCGCAGCTGGATGCCGCAGACGGCGAGGATCACCTTCGCCCACAGTTCCTGCGTCACCCACCCGGCCAGCCAGGCGTTGGCTTCCAAAACGCCATCCAGTATGTCGGCCCGCCCGAGCTTGGCGCGCGCCAGGCCGTACCAATAGCGTGCGTAGAGCGCGATCAACAACGGCGTGCCGACGATGGTAGTCCACGCCCCGGCCAGGAGTATGCGAAAGAAGTTGAGCAACACCGTCATGACCACCCCCTCATCGCGACGCGTGATGCGTGACTGGTGAGCGGAGAAGTGTAAAGATCCTCTCAAGTAGACGGACCACGGCCACGGATCACGCATCACGCATCACGCGTCGCGCCTTGCGCATTACGTCGAAGGTGTCGTCAACGGGAAACCGCACTCTGTCTACAGTTCGCTGCTCACGATCCACATGGCGAAGTATTGTGCGCCGCCGCCGTAGGCGTGTCCGAGGGCGATTTTCGCACCCTCGACCTGGTGGGCGCCGGCGCGACCCATGACCTGCAACGCCGCCTCGCCCAGGCGCAGCATGCCCGAGGCCCCGATGGGGTTGGTGCACAGCACGCCACCGGACGGATTGATCGGCAGGTGCGCGCCGAATTTCTGTTCGCCGCGTTCGATGATCTTCCAGCCTTCGCCGACATCGCAGAAACCGAGGTTCTCGAGCCACATGGCTTCGAACCAGGCGAATGGCACATAGATCTCGGCGGTGTGGATTTCCTTCCAGGGGTTGGTGATGCCCGCCTTGTCGTAGACCGCCTTGGCACAAACGCGTCCGGCATGGGGGCTGACCTGATCGCGTCCCGGCACCCACATGGCTTCGGCGTAGGAGTAGCCGGACTTGACCCACGCCGGCTGGCGCGGCCCCTTTTTCGCCTGTTCTGCCGACGCCACCACCAGGGCGATGGCGCCGTCTGAAGACGGGCATGTTTCCAGGTAGCGGATAGGATCCCACAGGACCGGCGAGTTCATCACGTCTTCCAACGTGATGGGTTCCCGCAGGTGGGCGTACTCGTTGCGCCCGGCGTTGGCGCGTGCGTTGACGGCGATCATCGGCCCGATGTGTGGCGGGCAACCGGTGCGCGCCATGTAGGCCCGACAGTAGGGGGCGAAAAACCCGCCGGCGCCCGCCACCAGCGGCGGCGTGAACGGCAGGTTGGGCGACAGTGCCCACATGACGTTGCCTTCAGACTGCTTCTCGAAGGCAATGGCGAGGACGCGCTCGTACAGGCCCGAGGCGACGTGTGTCACCGCCGTGAGTGCGGTCGATGCGCCGACCGAGCCGGCGGTGTGAACCCGCAGCATCGGCTTCATGTGCGCGCCGACCGCGCCGGCCAGAAACTGTTCGGGCTGGGCCACGCCTTCCAGCATATCGGGCGCCTTACCGATGACGACTGCGTCGATGTCTTTGTGTTCGAGTCCGGCGTCCGCCAAGGCCCGATCAACGGCCTCACGAACGAGGCCCGGGATGCTCACATCCGAGCGGCGTGAGGTATGGTGTGTCTGGCCGACTCCGACCACTGCAACCGGACGCTTCATGCCCCCCTCCGCTCCGTACCGAGAACCCAGACGATGTTGTGCTGCAGGCAGTGTCCCTGCGTGGCGTGCGCGATCCCATGGCGTGCCCCGGACACGGCGCGGCCATCGGCGCGTCCGGAGAGCTGCCGAAACACTTCGCCCATGCGGATGAGTCCGGTGCTCATGATGGGATGCGCGCAGAGTGGCCCGCCCGACGGATTGATTGCCGGACGCGGGGATTTCGCCGGGAGTCCCAAGGCGTCGCAGAGGATCAGCTCCTCGGCGGGGTTGGTGGCGGACAGCTCGACGACCTCCACTTCGTGCGCGCCCTTTATCCCCGCCATGGCGCACGCCTGTTCGGCGGCGAGCCGCGCGCTGGCGCTGCGGGAGATGTCGCGTGCGCCGAGCGTCTGCATCTCGGTGCGATGGTCAACGCCGTGAATCCATACGGGACGATCGCACAGTGTCTCCGCCTTCCCATCGGCGGCGACGATCATGCAGGTGGCACTCTCGCCAACCGGCGGCAGGTAGCCGGTGCGCAAGGGCTCGGCCGCCCAGGGCGTGCGCAACAGTTCGTCTGCCGTAGCGGCCTGGCGCACCTGGTTGTCGGGGTTGCGCGCGCCGGCGGTGCGGTTGCGTGCCGCGACAGCGGCCAGATCGCGGTCCGTAGCGCCCGTGCGCGCCATGTATGCGCTGGCCTGCAGCGCGGCGCTCGAGGTGGGATCGAGGCCGATGGCCGCTTGGTAGTACGGGTCGAGCTGCAGGTTCAGCACCCGGTTAGGATCGCCTTCGGACGTCTTGCCGTGGCCGACCACGAGGGCGGTATCGCAATCGCCCGCCTGCATGCGCAGCCAAACGTAGTAGGCGCAGAAGGCGGCGTCCATTTCGAGATGCAGGTCCTGCTTCGGCGGCCACGAGCCCATCGCGTCGAGGGCGGCGACGAAGCCGAACGGCCGGCCGTCCATGTAGTCCGTGGAGCCGGCGATCTGATAATCGATGGCGTCGCGTTCGACCCCGCAGTCCGCGAGCGCCTGGCGCACCACCGGGTAGAGCATCTCGGTGGCCGTGCGGTGCTCGTCGCGGGCGACGACGGGAAGCTGGGCGAAGCCGACAATCGCGACATTGCGTAAGGTGCTCATGCCATCCTCACAGTCGGTTGATGTAGGACTCTTGCGGCGCGTCGGGTTCGCCGGTCGGCCGGAAGTGGAGAATGTCTTCGTACCCGCCGGTGCGCTCGCCGTCGGGTTTCCACACCGCCTCGACACGCATGCCCATGCGCACGTCGGCGGCGGGGCACTCCTGGATGAGCGCGAAGATCGAAATGTCGGCGCCGTCGAGCGCCACCGAGGCCGCGACGTAGGGGATTTCGAGGCTGCGGCCGATCACCGGGATATTGACGATGCAGAAGGTGGTGATCACTCCCCGGTCCGCGACCTCGACGAACTCGTTGGCGGGGGCGAAGCTTTCGGCTGAGTTCACCATCGGCGGTACCAAGACTTTGCCTGTCTTCGAACACTTCGAGCCCAGGATTGTCTTGTCCTTGAGTGCGCGCAGGTAGCGTGCCTTGTAGTCGCCGGCGACGTAGTCGTACGGGAGTCGCACGGTTGTGGTGATGTATTTGATCCCTTCTTTGGGTGGCTCGTTCATTGGGTCTCCCTGATCCTTCGTGACGGGTGCAGCCGGTTGCGCCGGAGGCGTCGTACTTCTACGCGATCAGCTGGAAGCAGGCGATATCTCGGATCGTTCCGCTGCGCTGATCGTCCGGCGCCCACACGGCTTTGACGTGGGCGCCGACTTTGAGCTGGTCGAGATTGTCCTTGACGACATGCGCCATGGCGGTGTCGGCGCCGTCGAGGCGGACAAGGACGAATGCAAACGGCGACGAAAACGGGTGCAATCCATCGATGGGGTTGCGTACGACGGCGACGGCAGTGACGACACCGGTGTCCTTGACCTCCACCCACTCACTTCCCGCCGAGGCATCGATCTCGGAGTAGCCGGTCGGTGGCACGACCACCCCTTGCCCGGCCGCCCGTTGACCCCAGATCTTCTTTTGCTCCTTCAGCCCGGCGAGGAAGCGTCCGATGACGGGGCCGGTGGAGTGTTTGTACGGAAACTCCATGGTCAGCTGCTGGCGCATCGGCTCGACGGACGGTACGGCGGTGGTCGATCGTTCACTCATAGGGGTTTCTCCATTTGGACGGCGGGGGCTGAGGACCGCTCTCCGATTGTCGCGCTCCGTTCGTAGCGCCAGCCAGCCTCCGTCATCCACAGACGGTGGCGCGGGCCGGGCAAATGGACGTCGCCGCTTTCGTACGCGGCGTCGCCGGCGTAGAGCGAGCAGGCGCCCTCCGGAATCAGGTGCAGCCGCGGCGCGAACGGTTCGAGGGGACCGGGCGGCGCGGCGGTGAGGATCTCGTCGACGGCGCGATGCGCGGCAAGCTGCGTCAGTGTCACGAAGGTCGGCGGGGGAAGGTCGAACTCCCCGGGGCGGTGCAGCGCCAGTGCTTCATCGGGGCGCAGCCAACGATGCTCATGAATCTCCCCGCCGTCCACCTGCACGGTATCGTTGCTGGCCCGAGCCACGAAGAACAGAGTGTCAAAGCGCTTCGGTAATCCTTCGGGCGTGACCCAGCGGGAGAAGAGTCGCAGGCCGCTGTGTTCGATCCCGACGCCAGCTTCTTCCCGTGCCTCGCGCACCGCCGCGCAGCGGCCGGCGGCGACCATGTCACTGGGATCACCGGCCGCCGCGTAATCTTCCGGATCGATACGCCCGCCCGGAAAAACCCACGCTCCTCCGTGAAACGACAGCTGCACATTGCGCCGGACAAGCAACGTCTCGCATCCGTGGTCGCCTTCACGGAGCAAGACGACGGTAGCGGCTGGATGAGCGGTAGCTGGGGCTGATTTCGACATAACGACCGTCCTCACTACAATGACAGACGGCGGTCTGGCAACCACTAGGATGCAAAAGACAAAGCACGGGACACAATCGGTACCGTTGAGTCTGTGCTCTGAGGCCTTTTGCGCGCGCCCCTTGGTGGCCTCAAAGGAAGCGGTCCGAGTAGAGAGAAGGGGGCTGAGAACGCCAAAAATCGTCTTCCGGCAGCCGGCGGGGCGCTACGGAACCGGCGTGTGCTGAGAATTATGCCTCAGTACTGGACTTGGGGTAGTTTGGCATGAGCCCTGCTGTTTGCTTGGTTATGATTGCCGAGACGTCCGAGCCGATTGAGCGCCATGGAGCGGAACTTCCGGTCACGGCGTACCCGTACCATCACCAATTGTTCGCCTCAGCAAGCGGTGCGGGTGCGACGGGGATGCTCTTTGACAGTAAACACTTTACGGTGATGGCGATTGCTCAGCCAGCGAATTCGGAGACGCCGGATTTGAATGTGGACAAGGAAGGCGATCGGATCTTGATCTGCCTTGATGGAGACTTGTCTCTTCAGATCGGCGAAAATCAGTTTCGGCTGGGGCCGGGAGATGCCGTACAGATTCCGCGGGGCGTTCGCTTTGGCAAGACCAGTTCCGGCCCCGGCGCGCACATGCTGCTGATCCGGGGCAAGAGCATGCGCTCGTTCTCGATGTACCGGTAGCCGACAGCCGGGGCAACGTGCCCCTTTCCTCTTTCTCTTGCGACCAGGTAGATGTAGTCATGCATCGCGTTTCGAAAGCATGACCAACATCGAGGTGTTTACCGAGGACGAACGACGGGCGCTGGCGCCGTACTTCACCAACCTGGACGGCCCAGTGTTCGCCTTGCGGAACCTTCCGGAAGTGGTGAAGGGCGCGCTGTTTGCCCGCTACTCGCGCTCACCCAAGTCATTGCGTCGACTCTTCCTCGACGAGTTCCTCGATCAGGTGGGCGCTGTTCCAGAGGAGGCCACCGTTGGTGTGGAGCGCGCAGGCAAGCTCTACGAGCAGGTCTTTGACGAATATGGCGACGACTCGGTGGCGCAGCTTGGTGGAGCCCACCTTGCCTGTGAAGGCGCCTCGAACATCCTGACCAAGGTGCTGGAATGGGGACGCCTGATGGCGTACCTGGAACAGTCCACTCGCTACATCGCGTACAACGACCGGGTCGGCGGACGATGGAAGTATCTGGTGCCGGCCGAAATCCGCGGAACCGCGCTCGAGCAGCGGTACGTCGAATGTCTTGACCGGGCCTTCGAAACGTATGCGCGCTGGATCGAACCAATCGAGCAGTACTACAGGGCCATATACCCGAGAAAGTCGGGTGATTCCGAAGGTGTGTACCGGCGGACGATTCGTGCCAAGGCTTTGGATACGTTGCGTGGGCTGCTGCCCGCGGCGACGCAGTCCAACGTCGGCTTGTTCGGGACCGGGCAAGCGTACGAGGCGTTGCTGCTGCGCATGCGGGTCCACCCCCTTCTGGAGGTACGCGAGTACGCCGATCTCATGCTGGCGGAACTCCGCAAGGTGATTCCGTCGTTCTTGAAGCGGGTGGACCGCCCGGATCGCGGAGGCCGGTGGAGCCAGTACCTTCGCGAAACCCGCGAGGCGACGGAAGCGGTGGCGCAACGGCTGCTCGCGGGTGTCACCGCGGACGACCGTTCCGAGGTGGTGTTGACGGATTACGACGCGGAGGGAGAGGTGAAGGTCGTTGCGGCGGCGTTGTACGCGGTGTCGAACCTTCCCGACGATCAGTTGTTGCAGACCGCGCGTCGGATGACGTCCGAGCAACGGCGCGAGGTTCTGCGGGCATATGTCGGCAACCGCCAGAACCGGCGATACAAGCCCGGCCGCGCCTTCGAGCGAACCAGCTACCGGTTCGATGTCCTCACGGACTATGGCGCGTTTCGGGATCTGCAGCGACACCGTCTGCTGACGCTGGAGTGGCAGCCCCTGAGCCCGCAGCATGGCTTTGCTCTTGCGGATACCATCCGGGACGCGGGGGTGCTCTCCGACTGGAATCGGGTCATGGAGGAGTCGGCGCAAGTGTACCAGGCGCTGTCTGATGCCGGCTATCCCCAGGTCGCGCCGTACGCGATCAGTATGGCGTATCGCGTCCGCTTCTACGTCGAGATGAATGCCCGTGAAGCGACGCACATGATTGAGCTGCGTACCTCGCCGCAGGGGCATCCGTCGTACCGGAGGGTGTGCCAAGCGATGCACGCACTGATCGCCGAGCAAGCGGGACATCAGGCGATCGCGGCGGCGATGTCCTTTGCGGACCACTCGCAGGTCGAGTTGGAGCGGCTGCACTCGGAACGGGCAATCGAGCGGCGGCGCCTTGGGCGGAGCTGAGTCGGCATTCCGCGCCGCTCCCGGCAACGCTTCCCACGGGGCAACTTCCACGCTAAGACGAAGCGCGTGGACTTTCGCGCGGCATTTGAGGCGGTGACTCAGGCCATGCGGGCGGAAGGAGTTGATTTCGCGCTCATCGGCGGTTTCGCGCTGGCGGCTCTGGGCTGCCCGCGCGCTACCGGTGACATCGATTTTCTCATTGCGGGTGAGCACGCGGACCGCCTTGCGCGCATCATGCAGAGGCTCGGGTATGCTGAGCTGCACCGCAGTGGTGACGCTGCGAACTACGCGGCATCGGACATCCGGCTTGGCCGGGTGGATGTGCTGTATGCACGCCGGCAATACAGTCGCGCGATGTTGGCGCGCGCTTGCCCTTACGCCGTGCTCGGCGAGACCGAGATCAAGGTGGTCGAGGCGGAAGATCTCATCGGCCTGAAGGTGCAATCATCGACCAATAACCCCAAGCGCCGGCCGCTCGACCTGTCGGACATCGAGCAGTTGCTGGCCACGCATCCCGGGCTCGATGTGCAGCGGGTACGCGAGTACTTCCGGCTCTTTGATCGCGAAGCCGAACTCGACGCGATTCTCGCCCGGAGCCAGCCATGAACGCAGCCGACCAAGCCGACTACGTGGGGGACGGCATCAGCAGCGCGCGCCGCGAGCAGTTCGTCGCTAGCGAAGCCGCGGTCCAGGCGTGGCAACGGTCGCACCCCGCCACGCTCGATGAGTACTTCGACTTTCTGGACGGCCTGCAAGCGATCTTCGGACCGTTCCCGGTGCGGCGGGACGGCTGGTCCGGCGACGATTTCCGACTCTGAGGTCGTTGATTCGTGGCCGCTCAGGTCAGCACCGATTATTCGTCGAACGGGTAGAATACCAATCCCGTCAGCAGCTTCGGAAAAAAGTAAGTGGACTTCTCCGGCATGGTTTCGCCGGCACTGCACACTGCTTCCACGTCCGCGATGTTCGGCGGATTCATGAGGAATGCGGCTTGCGCCCCTTGATCCACGGCGGTTAGTGCGGCGACTTCGTCGTGGGTATAGGTCAGGCGTCCTTCCTGTGCTGCCGCCGTGCAGTCGATGCCGAGGAGCCCGCGCAGAATCACCCTGTCGAGGACGGTGACATCAAGTTGGCGGACAACCGGGGCGAACTGCGAGGCGTAGCGGTCGACAACCGCGTTGTCGTTGAGAATCGCCACGATGCGCTCGTCCTGGCCCGCGAGCGTAATACCAAACCGACCTTGCTGGGGACTCTCTCGCAAACAGGCACGGAACGCTTCCCGTGCCGAGCGAGGAAAACGCACCAGTTGAAAGTGACGCTGCAGTTCCGTCACGAACTTCCCCGCATCGAGGCTGGTGCCCGCGGGGAGCACCCGATGCGTTGGTAAGATCACCAACCCGGGATGGCTCATGCTGGTGAGATACATGAGCACGAAGTTGTAGGGCGCCTCCGGATCGTTGCTGCCTTGGGCGCGTTGCGCTTCGGCGTAGGCGAGCGCCGTCTCGTAGCGATGGTGGCCGTCTGCGATGACGACGGGCTCCTCCGACAAGGCGGCTGATATGGCGTCAATTCCGTCCGAGGCGTTGAGCAGCCACACTCGATGGCGTACGTCGCCATCGTCGCGAATGTCGATGTCCGGCGGCCGTGTGGCAGCAGAGTTTCGAGCCAGCTGAAGGACGTCCAGCTGGTCGGCGAACAGCCCGAAGAGTGGGCTCAAATTCGTCCGGCAGGCACGCAGAAGACGCATGCGATCTTCCTTGGCGCGTGCGAACGTGCGTTCGTGCGGCCGGATCTGGCGGGAGGCAAAAGGTTCCAGGCGCACGGTGCCGATGATGCCTTCGCGCTGGCGGGCCTGGCCGTTCGGCAGAACGAAGTCTTCCACGTAGAAGCACAAGGCTGGCTTCGTGTCACGCACCAGCACACCTTCACGCCGCCACGCTTCGAGAAGGCGCGCGGCAGTGCCGTACGGGTCGGCGGCACGATTGAGAATCAAATGCACCACATTGCGCTGGCTGCGTTCGTGCAGCGCGTCGCGATGCGCCGAGGAAATGACGTCGTAGGGCGGCGCCACCACGGTGGACAGGTCCCCAACCACAGCCGGGTTGTAGCGTAGCGGACGAAACGGACGCAGCATGACCATGTCTATACCTCGGCGAGCAGGCTAGAGCGGACCGCATCCGCGGTCACGGCCCCTTCGCGAATTACGGTCAATCCCTCCCGCACGTCGACGACCGTCGAGGCCGGTTCGCCACGCAGCGCGCCACCATCAAGATAACAATCGACCCGCGAACCAAAGTAGGCGCGCGCTTCTTCCACATGAGTCGGAGGACGCATGCCCGCCGGGTTGGCGCTCGGAGCGGTGACTGGACGACCCAGGGTGCGCACCACGGCAGTTGCCAGCGGATGGCTCGAGAGCCGCACGCCGATGCCGTCTCCGCCTCCGGTCAGCAGGGGCGACACGGTCAGACGGGCACGCAGTACGAGTGTCAAAGGACCAGGCCAGAAGTGACGCATCAATACCTCGGCTCGCGATGGAATCTCCGCTGCGATCTCTCGCAACATTTCGACATCTCCGATCAACACGGCGATGGGGTTCCCGACTTGGCGCACTTTCAACTCGAGGAGCCGCTGCAAAGCTGCCGCGTTGCCGGCGTCCACGCCGAGGGCGTAGAGTGTTTCGGTGGGGTAGACGATGATGTCGCCACGGGCCAGTGCCCGCGCTGCCATGACGATGGCCTCATGGTCATGCCCGCCGGTGCTGCTGCTTGAGCCGGGCATCCTTGTCCTCGACTTGGCGTGCCAGCTCGGCTTTGAACGCGGTCAGGCGGGTCGCGAGATGTTCGTCGTGCAGCGCCAAGATCTGTGCCGCCAGGATGGCCGCGTTCTCGGCCCCGACCTTGCCGATGGCGACCGTCGCCACCGGGACGCCGGGCGGCATCTGCACTGTGGCGAGGAGGGCGTCCATGCCCCGTAGCGCTCCGCATTCCAACGGCACCCCGATCACCGGCAGTGTGGTGTGGGCCGCCACCACCCCCGCCAAATGTGCGGCCAGACCCGCACCGGCAATCAACACTTGGAGCCCGCGCCCGCGAGCCTCGCTGGCGTACGCAGCGGTGCGCTGCGGGGCGCGGTGCGCCGATGTCACCGTCACTTCGTACGGCACGCCGAGGGCGTCCAGGCGTTCTGCCGCGGCGGCCATGACCTCCCAGTCACTGTCGCTTCCCACGAGTATTCCGACGCGCGGCTGGTTGGCTTTCATGACGTTGGTTCCAAGGCGTGGTAGCCGACGTCCCGCCGGTAATGGATGCCGTCCCAGTGGATTTGTTCCACGGCGCGGTAGGCTTCGGTCACTGCGTCGCGCACCGTGGCGCCGAGTGCCGTGACGCCGAGCACGCGGCCGCCGTTGGTGACGATGGCGTCGTCGCGTTGAGCCGTTCCCGCATGGAACACGACGCCGTTCTGCCAGCCGCGCAGGGCTTCCAGGCCGCGAATGACCTTGCCCTTTTCGTACGTGCCCGGGTAGCCCGCCGCAGCGAGGACGACGCAGGCAGCCGCGCGCTCATCCCACTCGACGTTGACCTCCGCCAGGCGCCCGTCAACACACGCCTCCATCAGCTGCACCAAATCACTTTTGAGACGGAGCATCAACGGCTGGCATTCCGGGTCACCAAAGCGGGCGTTGAACTCCAATACCTTGGGGCCGCTCTCCGTGATCATCAGCCCGGCGTAGAGCACGCCACGGTAATCCAATTTCGATTCGTTCAGGCCCTGGACCACCGGTTCCATGACTTGGCGCATGATGCGCTCGTGCAGTGCCGACGTCAGCACAGGCGCCGGCGAGTACGCGCCCATGCCGCCGGTGTTCGGCCCGGTCTCACCATCGAACGCGCGCTTGTGGTCTTGCGACGAGGCCAGGGGCAATACGGTCCGACCGTCGGTCAGCGCGATGAAGGAAACCTCCTCGCCTTCGAGGAATTCTTCGATGACGACGCGTTCACCGGCGCTCCCGAAGATGCGTGTGCGCATGATTTCGTCGATCGCCTCCTCGGCGTCCTTCATGGTCTGGCAGATGACCACGCCCTTGCCGGCGGCGAGGCCATCGGCCTTGATGACGATCGGAACGCCGACCTCTGCCACGTAGCGGGCCGCTTCGTCGGCCTCGGAGAACGTGCTGAAAAAGCCGGTCGGCACGCCTTGGCGGCGGAGCAGCTCTTTGGTGAAGGCCTTGCTGCCTTCGAGGCGCGCCCCGGCGCGTGTGGGACCGAAGATCCGCAGGCCCTGGCGCTGGAACTCGTCCGCGATGCCCAGTGTGAGCGGCAACTCGGGCCCCACCACCGTGAGGCCGATGCGCTCGTCGTGCGCGAAGCGCGCCAGTCCGGCGACGTCGTCGGCAGCGAGGGGTACCAGGTCAGCGACCTGCGCAATGCCGGCGTTGCCCGGAGCGCAGAATATCCGCTTGACGCGCGGCGACTGGCGAATCTTCCAGGCCAGGGCATGCTCCCGGCCGCCGCTACCGATGATGAGGACGTTCATAGCGTGGATGCGCACCCGCAATCAATGTCGGAAGTGCCGGACGCCGGTGAAGACCATTGCCAGGTTGCAGGCGTTGGCGGCGGCGATGACATCGTCGTCCCGGACGCTCCCTCCAGGTTGCACGATGGCGGTGGCGCCGGCCTTGGCGGCCTCTTCGACGCCGTCAGGGAAGGGGAAGAAGGCGTCGCTTGCCAGCACGGAGCCTTGCAGCGAAATGCCGACGCGCGCGGCCTTCTCCCGCGCCGCATGCACCGGATCGACGCGCGAGGTCGCGCCCCCACCGAGCGCCAACGTGCGGTGCGCTTCGACGAAGGCGATGGCGTTCGACTTGACGTGCTTCACCACTTTCAGGCCAAACGCGAGCCCGGCAAACTCTTCGGACGTCGGCGGGCGCGCGGTGACGACGCGGGCGGCCCGCGGATCTTCCATGGCCCGGTCCGTATCCTGGACCAGCAGGCCGCCGAATACGCCGCGTATCTCCCGCTTGGTTTGCCGCATCACGTCCGGGTGCCAGCGCATCAAGCGGCGGTTTTTCTTTTTGCGCAGGAACTCCAGCGCATCGGGTGCAAACTCCGGCGCAATGAGCACCTCGGTGAAGATCTCGTCCACCTCACGTGCGAGATCGAGCGTCCAGGCCTTGTTCGAGACTAAGATGCCGCCAAACGGGGAGTCCGGGTCCGTTGCAAATGCCCGGCGGTACGCTGCCAATACGCCGGGCGCTGTGCCGACGCCGCACGGTGTATTGTGCTTGAGGATGGCGACGGCGGCATCGGCGTCGTCGATGAACTCGAGCATCAGGAAGAGGGCGGCGTTGATGTCGACGATGTTGTTGTACGACAGCTCCTTCCCGTGCAGTTGTTCCACGGCGCCGAAGAAATCGCCGTAGAGGGCCGCCTGCTGGTGCGGGTTTTCACCGTAGCGCAGTTCTTGCGCCTTCTTCAGCCCGATGTGGATGGTCTCGCTGAATGGGCGACGGCCACCGTCGTCGCGGCTTCCCAAATAGTCGGCGATGGCACCGTCGTAGTGCGCGGTGGTCGCAAAAGCCTTGCGCGCCAAGCGCACATTGGCCGCAACCGAAACCGCGCCGTCGTTGCGGCGCATTTCGTCCGCCACGGCAGGGTAATCCGCTGGGTCGACGAGCACGGTGACGTCATGATGGTTCTTGGCGGCAGAGCGCACCATGGAAGGCCCGCCAATATCGATGTTCTCGATGGCGTCTTCGAGGCTGCAATCCGGACGCGCCACCGTGGCCTCGAACGGATACAAGTTGACCACCACCATATCGATCGGCTTGATCTGGTGGGCGGCCATCTGTTCCTGGTGATGCCGATCCTCCCGGCGGCCAAGTATGCCGCCGTGAATCTTGGGATGCAGGGTCTTGACGCGGCCGTCGAGGATTTCCGGCGAACCGGTGTGCTCGCTGACCAGCACCACGGGAATGCCGACATCCGCCAGCAGCTTCGCTGTGCCTCCGGTCGAGAGAATCTCGACGCGGAACTCCCGCAGCGCCTTGACGAACTCGACGAGGCCGCTCTTGTCGCTCACACTGACCAGTGCGCGTGTAATCTTCGCCATCCCAACCTCTCCTCTTTACTGCAAAATGCGTGGAACCCGCTTGCCCACGCCCGTGAGCACTTCATACGCGATCGTTTCCTGCCATGCCGCCACCTCCGCGACGCCGATTTCGGCGCCGTTCTGGCGGCCCCACAACACCACCTCGTCACCGAGCTCGACGCCGTTGATGTCCGTGACGTCGACCATGGTGAGATCCATGCACACGGCCCCAATCACAGGGGCGCGCCGGCCGTGGATGAGCACTGACGCCCGATTCGACAGCTTGCGGCTGTAGCCATCGGCGTAGCCGATGGGCAGCGTCGCGATGGTGCTCGGCCGCCGGGTCACAAACGTCTGCCGGTAGCTGACGGGGAATTCCGAGGGAACGGTTTTGAGCTGCAAGATGTGGGTGACCAGGCGCATGGCGGGACGTAGCTCGTTCGCCACCGCGGCGGCCGCCGCTACCGGGGACACGCCGTAGAGCACGATGCCAGGACGCACCATGGTGAAATGCGTATCCGGCCGCGACAGTGTGGCGGCGCTGTTGGCGAGATGCACCCAGCGCGGCTGCTCACCGGCTGCCGCCAGCATGGCGATTGCCCGCCGAAATACCTCGAGTTGGTAATCCGCGTACTCTCGATCGACACTCTCGGCGTTGGCGAAGTGTGAGAAGACACCTTCGATGACGAAGCGTCCTCCCCGCTGCAACTGCTCGAGGAGCGCCGGCAACTCGGCGGGTAGTACGCCGATGCGTCCCATGCCAGTGTCGATCTTGATGTGGATCCTGAGCGGTGGCGCGTCACCGACGCTGGCCAGCTCCCGTGCCATCTCGCGATGCAGCACGGCCACCGACAATCTCTGTTCGTACAGGGCGGGGAGGTCGGCGCGTCCAGCGCCGGTGAGGACAAGGATGGGTGCGCGCACGCCGGCGGCGCGCAACTCCACGCCTTCCTCGACCGTGGCAACGCCGAGATAGTCAGCGCCAGCGGCCTCGAAAATGGGTGCCACCAGCGCCGCGCCGTGCCCATACGCGTTGGCTTTCACCACTGCCAGCAGGGCGACACTCGGGGGCAGGCCGGCGCGGACGGCGGCCAGATTTTGGTGTAGCGCCGCGGCATCGACAGCAGCGAAAGTTTGACGTCCAGCCGATGGTGTTGTCATGGAAAGGCAAGCGAGCCCCGCTTACCAAATGGCACCCAAGTTGTAAAGGTAACCTGAAATCATTATGTTTTTCGTGTGCACGTGATCATCAACGGCGAACCACAAAGGCTCACCGAAGGCCTGACGATCGCCGATCTGATCAGCCAACTCGGATTCAACCAGCGACGGATCGCGATCGAATTGAATCGCGAGATCATCGCCGGCGACGATTACGGTACGTGCGCAATTCGGGACGGCGACTGCATTGAGATCGTGCATTTCGTCGGGGGAGGATAGCAAGGAATGATGGCGGATCCATTCGAACTGGCGGGGAAACGTTTCCACTCGCGACTGATCGTCGGCACCGGGAAATATCGTGACTTTGCCGAAACCAAGCAGGCCGTGGAGGCCTCGGGTGCCGAAATCGTCACCGTGGCGCTGCGGCGGGTGAACATCACGGAAGCCGGCAAGGAGAACTTGTTGGATTTCCTCGATCCGGCGCGCTACACGATCCTGCCGAACACCGCCGGCTGCTACACAGCCGAGGAGGCGATTCGCACCGCGCGGCTGGCGCGTGAGGCCGGCATCGGTACCCTGGTCAAACTGGAAGTCATTGGCGATCAGAAGACCCTGTTTCCCGATGTCCCAGCGACCATGGAGGCGGCAAAGGTGCTGGTCCGGGAGGGCTTCGCGGTGTTGCCGTACATCAATGATGACCCCATCGCCGCCAAGAAGTTGGAGGAGATCGGCTGTGTGGCGGTGATGCCGTTGGCGGCGCCGATCGGCTCCGGTCTGGGGATCCGTAATCCGTACAATATCCGCATCATTCTCGAGCACGCCCGCGTGCCGGTGATCGTCGACGCCGGCGTGGGAACGGCATCGGACGCCGCCGTGGCCATGGAACTCGGTTGTGATGCCGTGCTCATGAACACCGCCATTGCCGGCGCGAAGGACCCGCTGCTGATGGCCGAAGCCATGCGCCTGGCGGTGGAAGCGGGCCGCAAGGCGTTTCTCGCTGGCCGCATCCAGCGCAAGCTGTATGCCACGGCTTCGAGCCCGATCGAGGGGATACTACAGTAGCTGTCAGCAATCAGCTGTCAGCTGGCAGCTGGGGGATGGATGATCTCTATATCTTGCAGAAGCTGACGGCGGATTGCTGATCGCTATTTTCCCTGATGACTGACCGGTTCTTCTCTCTCTATCTCGTCACCGACCGCCACCGTACCCGCGGGCGGCCACTCCTCGAGGTCGTCGAAGCGGCATTACAGGGCGGGGTTGGTGCGGTGCAGCTGCGAGAAAAGGATCTCCCGGCCGGGCAGCTGTTCGCTTGTGCCCGTAAGCTTCGCGAGCTGTGCCGGCGCTACGGTGCCCGCTTGCTGGTCAACGATCGGATCGACGTCGCGCTCGCAGCTGGAGCTGACGGCGTGCACCTACCCGTCAGCTCATTCGCTTGTGCCGATGCCCGTAGCCTGCTCGGTCCCACCGCTCTAATTGGGGTCTCGACGCACAGTTTCGCCGAAGCCCATGCCGCCAGTGCCGCCGGTGCCGACTTCATCGTCTTCGGTCCGGTCTTCGATACGGCATCGAAGCGTGCGTTCGGGTCGCCGGTTGGATTAGACGCTTTGGCCCGGGTTACTCGGGAGACGTCGCTGCCTGTATTCGCCATTGGTGGGATCACCGCCGATCGCGTCGAGACGGTGTGCCAACGCGGTGCCCATGGAGTCGCCTTGGTCTCGGCGATTCTCGCAGCCGATGATCCGTGCGTCGCCGCGGAGTACGTGACGCATTCCTTGTTGCGGAGATCGCCGACGGTGAGCTGTGCGTAGCTGACGTCGATGGGGCCTTCGCGCTCTTGTGACAACGGCCTCTTCTCAACGACTTCTCAACGACTTCTCGACGCACAAGATGCGCGGGTTGGCGAATCCTAGCTCCTCTTCGAGGAAGTACTTTGCCGCTTCGACCGCGTCGTCCAAGTCCGGGCTAAGTTCGACGCTGAATTTGACCACGGCAGTCGCCTCGAACACTTTCCCGCCGCGCACTGACCGCTTCCGGGAGTGATGTTCAAACCCTGGTTGTGGCATGTGTCTCATGGCGGTAGAGGTACTCTCGACCTATCGCAGCGCCGGTCGCCTTTATTTCGACCGACCTGCTCGTACGCAAGGGGCGCGCCACCACTCGCGACATAAAGAGGCCGTGCTTTCTTGCTAGGACCGTGGCGATTGTTGCGATGCTACCGCTGCTGGTGTTCTCAGCAGCGGGAAGCACTGCGGCTTGGAAATCCTACAGCCTAGAAATGATGGTGATGAGGCCGCCGGCTGCGAGGCCCCAGAGGACATCCTTTTGCAGATTCGCTTCGGGGCCGCGGGTGCGCTCGCTCACGATGGCACTGGCGATGAACAGTGCGCAGCAGACGCCGAGGGCCCAGGAGATTCCGGGAAGGTCCTCACCGCCGCGAGCTGCCGTGGCGTAGCGCGAGAATGCGAAGACGAACGCGAAGCCGAACGCGATGGCGGCGATGCGGACAAGGCGCAGGAAGATCATCATGAGTTGTGAAATCGTGAATCGGGCTCGTAAGGGAAATCTCTTAGCCTTTCCGAATGTGATTCGCGAGCACGACTCACGGTGTCATTCTTCGCTCACCTTGGCGGACCGGGCCATCTTGAGGAGTTCCTGGGCTCGCTTGTCGCCGGAAGCGGCCTCTCTTTCCCACTTTTTCTGGCGCCACGGCTTGACGATGTACTCGTCGAGAAAGATGACGAGGAAACTGAAGCCCAGGACGATGGCAATCGAGTTCCACATGTTCAGTACCATAATTACCTCGCCGTGCGCTGTGCCGACATGTTGGTCAACGCCGGAGCACGATTCGCTTCCTTGGTGATGAACTTTGGCCGGAACAGGACGATCAAAACCGGCGTCAACGTCTGCGAGCCAACGTAACTGATGGCCATCCAGATCGCCAGCAGTAGGCCCATCTCGGCGTTGAAACGGATGTTGGAAGTCGTCCAGAATACGGTGCTGATGACCATGGTGACGGCGGTGAAAGTGACTGCCTTACCCGAGGTGACCAGCGCCTCACGTACGGAGGCCTCCAGGTCGCCACGCACACGAATTTCTTCGATGGTACGGCTCACGATGTACAACCCATAATCGATACCAAAGCCCAAGCCGACGGTGACCAGCGGCAGGGTGTGAATGTTCACCCCGATGTGGTGCACCGCCATGTAGGCGTTGACCATGATGTTCGACAGGGCCAGCGGGGCGAGGAGGTAGAGGCCGGAGGCGAACGACCGGTAGGTGAAGAGCATGATCATGTACATGGTGAAGAAGCCGAGGAAGTTCATGAGGGCGTCGTTGCGGACCAGCTCCTCGTTGGCCGCGGCCAGCGTTCCGATGAGGCCACCGGCCAGCTTGAACACGGATTTCCACGGCGCGCTGACGGTGGTCACGACTTGCTGCCCGGTGCGCTCGACGGTGAAGTCGAGGAGCGTGGACGTATCCGCCTGCCGCATGAGTGCGGCGCGGAACTCCGGCTCGGTGTGGACGGGCAGCTTGTCGACCGCGACGATGCGGTCGCCGGCTTTGAAGGGCGCCTCTCCGGAGGCCATGCTGCCCACCACCCACGATGGGCCCGCCTTTTCCCAGATCAGTTCCGGGTTCACGCTCTTCACCGTCACGTTGCCGTCCTGGGTGTCCAGCGAGATGCCGAGGTCATCGAGTTCCGTGCTCGAAATGAAATCCTTGCATTCTTTGATGATGCGCCGGATGTTTTCGCCCTTGTGATCTTTGCAGTAGAAAGTCACGTGAGCGGTGGTGTAGCTCGGATCCACGTACTTGGCGGTCTCGCTCGGGGGAGAGCCGGAGAAATAGATGAAGAACAAGCCGCCGACATCGACCCAGTTGTCCGGGATGACCCCCCATTTCGGCTCCAGCTCATGGAACACCATGTTCACGGCGCGGATGATGTCCGCCAGCGAGAAGCTGTAGCCGACGGAGGGGTCGCGCTCCAGATAGCGCTGGAAGCGCTCCATGGCGCGTAAGGTTTCCGGGTACTTCATGGCGTCCCTGTCGTAGCCCTCATTCACCACGATGAGTGGCTCGACGCCGCCGAATTTGTCCTGAATGGCCTTGTGCGAAACGTTGTAGGGTGAATCGAGCCAGAGCAGCGGCGAGGCCGAGGTCGGATCGCCAATGGTGAGGCCACGGACGAAGTAGAGGGCCACCACGGTGACGCCGAGCCAGGCGACGATCGTCACGATCTTGCCCGCGTTCGTCAACAGCGCATCGACAAAGCGTTCGATGCCGCGCCGAAAGGCGCCGTGCTCGCGCATGACCACCAGCTCCGGCTCGGGTGCTTTGAGGTAGTAGTACACGATGGGGTTGAGCAGCATCTCCGATATCGTGATCGCCAAAATCCACCACGATGCGGTAATCGCCAGCTTCTGCAGCATGACCACCGGTACCAGGAGAATGACCAGCACGCCGAACGCATCGGTGGTGATCCCCGACAGCGTCGGGACGAAGAGCTCGGCGAACGCCGCGACGATGGCCCGCCGCTTGTGCCAGCCCGACTTCTGGAACTCTTCGTAATAGCGGTCGTGCATCTGGATGGCGTGGCTCACGGCCCGCGCGGTGATGAGAAAGGGCATCACCAGCATCAGCGGATCGAGGGCCAAGCCGATCAGATGAATGAAGCCCAAGCCCCAGAACGCGGCGATCAAGCCGGTGATCGTTGGCCGCAGGGCGCCGCGCCAGTCGTGGAAATACATCCACCGCAGCACCCATTCGATACAGTAGGTGATGACCAGGATGAAGAACACGTCACCGGCATAGTGGTAGACCCAGCCATAGAGCCGCGGTTCGCCGGCGACGTACACCTCCGTGTTGGCGCTGCGGAACGGCTCCACGACGTTCTCGTTTACTTCGGTGAAGATGCGCTTGTAATCGAGCCGGCCCTCGATGAAATTGGCGCGGATCAAGGCGGACTTGTCGTCGAGCGACACCAACAGGCCGTAGATGTTTTCGGCGTTGTGCACGATGCGCCGGATGTTGACCGCTTCCTCCGGGGTTTTGACCGGCTCGAGCATGACCGGCTGGGCGCGCATGGTCCCGCCGGCGGCGACCTTGAGGTAGCGCACCGTGCGGTGGGCGATCGAATCGACCTGATTGTGGTTCACCCCGTACACTTTGTCGAGGCTTTCGGTCATCTTCCAGATCTTGTTCAGCGTCTCGACGGTGAAGATCGATCCCTCTTTCACCTCGATCATGATGTTGATGTTGTTGGCGCCACCGAAGGTGCCGGAGTACTTGTTGTGGATCTTGATGTAGGGATGGTCTTGGGGCAGCAGATCGCCGAAGCTGGTGACCAGGCCGAGTTGGAAAGCCCAGTACGCAAAAAGCGCCGTCACCAGGAGCACGACGATGGAGACCGGGTGGCGGTAATCGATCAGCTTGTCGCCGAGCCAGTACAGCAGGCGCTTATCTTCGGGAACTTCGTAGTCAAGGGCCATGGAATCCTCCCTGCAATTGCTCCGGGACTACCCCAGCGAGGGTATCCAGGTCTGACCGCCGTCCTTGGTGTGAAGGATCATGCCGAAGCCGCCGACGATCCAGCCGTTTTGCTGATCTATCCAGCTCATGCCGCGCAACCAGGTGAGCACCTCCATGCCCAGCTTGGTGCGCTGCCATTCCCCGTCAGGGGTGCCCCTCCGCACGACTTCCCCCGCCGCGCCGACCGCCCAGCCCGTGCCGTCGGGAAACACGACGGGATTGAACAACGGATCGACGATGGGGTAGTCGAGCTTCATCTTCTGGAACTTCCAGGTGACGCCATCCTCGGTGCGGGCGATCTTCCCGTCTAGCCCGGCGACCAAGCCGTGTTGCGCGTCAACCATGTGGATACCGAAGAAGGTTGGGATATCGAGAATATCCATCACCTCTTCCCCGAGCAAGCTCTGCTCCTGCTCCGACCAGGATTGGCCACCGTCCGTGGTGCGGTAGATTTTGCCGAACTCGCCCACCACCCAGCCCGTCCGGGCGTCGAGAAACTGGATGTCGTAGAGGACCGGATCTTGTGAGGCGACGGCTTCTTCGGCGCTGAGCTCTTTTTGCGACGAGGGAATGATCTTGTGCAGGCTCCAGTTGGCGCCGCCGTCGTGCGTCTCGAGCAGAATCGACTTGTCTCCCACCGCCCAGCCGTGTAGCGCGTCGACGAAGGCGATGGAAAAGAGATACACGTCGGTGCCGGTCTTCTGCCGTTGCCAGGTCTTGCCGCCATCCGTGGTGTGCAGGATCAGTCCCTCTTGGCCGGAGATCCAGCCGTTGTTGGCATCGACGAAGCGCACCCGATACAGGGCGCGATGCGTGCCGGTGGGGACCTGTGACCAGGTGAAGCCGGCATCGGCCGTCATGAGGATCTTCCCGCCGTAGCCGACGACCACCGCATGGTCGGCGTCCAGGGCTTGGACGTCATAGAACTTGTCCGAGATGCCGATGGTGCGTGTGCGCAGCTCCATTTCCTTGACTTCGCTATGGCAACCGGCCCACGCAACAACGGCCGCCACCATCAGCAGCGAGCGGATCCAATAGCTACCCCGCATAATTCCTCCTGGACGTTCGGCCTGCAACTTCCCCTCGGCGGCGCGCGCGCCGCTCTACAAAGCCTTACCCCTGGCTGTCAAGGACTCCAGCCCTATTGCTCTTGCGCCGGCGACGGGAACCACTTGGCCTGTTCGGATTTTTCCAGCAGCTGTTGTTGATCGATCTTCCAGCGCCCGTCTTCCCGGATGAGTGTGTACAGCTCGTGCTCTGGCACGCCGAGCTGATTCAGAAACTTGTCTTGCGAACTGAGGATGTCCGGAACGTGGGCGATCGTGCCATCGGTCTTGCCCGGACTCACGTGGAAGTCGAAGATCTTCGCATCCGACATCTGCATGGTCCACTGCTGCTCTTTGGCCCACGCCTCGCGGCTCTTGTGTTGTGCCATGGCGGTGGAAATATAATCGTACGCGGTGGGGAAATCCCCTGCTTTCAAGGCTTCCAGGTAGCGTGTCACGGTTGCTTCCGGACTGAGCGCCGACGGCGCGGCCTTGCCCTCCTGTGCCTGTATCGCTCCGCTGCAATAGGCAAGCAGGAAGAGAAAAACCATCCCCGCCCCGTACTCAATACTTCGGGCCATCGTACAGTTCCCTCTGAAATCCTTGCGGAGCGTTCGGTGCGTACGCCGCTGCCGAGCTTCTACTACCCGCGGCCACGCAACATCAAGCCCGCCAGCAGAAGTTGGAGCAGCAGCACCACCGCGACGACAATCCCCGCGCTCAGGCGGAAGCTGCCGAGGCTGCCTTCCAGCCCTTCTACCTGCTTGCCGAGTTGGGCGATATCACCTTTGAGGCCGCTGCTTTCCACGTAGAGACCCCGCACCTCTTCGCGCATGCCCTTGATCTGCTCGAACGCCGCCTGCACTTGATCACGGTTCTGGCGCACCTCGTCGTGTCCTTCACCCACCCCGCGTTGCACGGCGTTGAGCTGATCGCGCAACTGCGAAATATCTGCCGCCAGCGAACGCTGGGCTTCGGCCACCGCGCCGAGTTCCTGGCTGACGTCGGGGCTTTTGGGCGAGACCTTCACCTCCCGCTTCCGCGCCGCCGGCTCACCTGCGGCCGGGGAGGCGGCTCCCAACCCTACCAGGCCGAGCACAATCGCCACCGTGAACCCCAGTCGTAATCCGCTCCAGCGGGTTGGCGTCACCGGATTTTCCCTTGTCACCAGCAAGTATCGTCCAATTTGCACGCCGGTCTTGTATGCGAAGTGCCGGAGGTTGTCCAGTTTGCGTGAATCGTTGTCGTGAATCGGTTCGAAACGCGAACGCGACTCACCGCACTAGTGATACATCTCCATGATGTCGATCAAGCCCAACTCGCGCATGGCTTCGAAGATACGGCTCTTGACCTCCTTAATGGTGGGCATGGTGACGACCTCCTCCGCCAAGCTCCGTGCCGTCTCAAAGGTCATGGCGCGGATCAGCCGCTTGATCACGGGGATGAAAAACGGCCCCATGCTCAGATCATCGAATCCCAACCCCACCAGCAGCAGCGTACACACGGGGTCGGCGGCCATTTCTCCGCAGATCGACGCCGGCTTTCCGGCCTCCTTTGCAGCCCGGACCGCCGTGGCAATCATTTGGATGACCGCGGGATGCAGCGGTTCGTAAAGCGAGGCGACTTTGCGGTTGTTGCGATCCACGGCGAGCACATACTGGATCAAATCGTTGGTTCCGACGCTGATGAAATCGACTTCTCGAACGAGGTGGTCGGCCAAAGTCACGGCCGAGGGCACTTCGACCATCATGCCGATGGGAATGTGCGGGGCAGGTTCGCCGGTCTCTCGAAGCTCCTCTTGCGCTTCTGCCAGTAGATCCTTCACCCGGCGGATCTCTTCGAGGCTCGAAATCATGGGAAACATGATGCGTACCGGTCCGGCGGCCGCCGCGCGCAGGATGGCACGCAGCTGAGCCTTGAAGATGTCCGGCAGCTCCAGCGAGATGCGGATCGACCGCCAGCCGAGAAATGGGTTGTCCTCGCGAGGGATGTTGAGGTAAGGCGGGTACTTGTCGGCACCGAGATCGAGCGTGCGGATGGTGACCGGCTTGCCCCCCATGCCCGTGACCACCCGCCGGTAGAGTTCGACCTGCTCCTCTTCCGTCAAGAAGTCCCTGTGGGAGAGGAATGGCACCTCGGTACGGTAGAGCCCGATTCCTTCGGCGCCGTGGAGCAACGCCAGGTGCATGTCGCCCAGCAGTCCGATGTTGGCGCACAGGTGAACCCGGTGGCCATCGACGGTTTCCGCTGGCAGATCCCGTAAGGTTTCGAGCCCCCGGTTGAAGGCTCGATACTCGCGCTCCAGTCGATCGAACTCCCGCAAGATTTCCGCGGTGGGATTGACGTACACCACTCCGGCGTTGCCGTCGACGATGAGCTGGTCCCCCTCGCGGATTACCTCTTCAGCACGTTCGGCGCCCACGACGGTCGGAATCTCGAGGGACTTGGCCAAAATGGAGGCATGGGACGTCACCCCGCCGCTGGCCAGCACGAGGCCTTTCAGGTGCTGCTGCTCCACCATGGCCAGGTCCGACAACGACACGCCGGCGGCAACCAACACGATGCCGCTGGTCACCGGCCGCTGGCGCTCGCTGACGCCGAGCAGATGGCGCAGCACGCGTTGGCCGATGTCTTTGATGTCGGCGGCGCGATCCCGCAGGTACGCGTCTTTCAGACCCGCGAACTGCTCCACAAACTCATTTGCCGTTTGCTGCAAAGCCGCTTCAGCGCTCAAACCGTCGCCAATCAGGTTCTCGATGCGCGTCAGAAAAGTCTGGTCCTGAAGCATGAGTTTCTGGGCATCAAAGATGGCGGCATCGATCTCGGGAACCGTGGCGCGAACCCGCTCCTTGGTGCGTTCGAGATCCTTGATCGCTCGCCCGACGGCGGTCCGTACCCGAAGCATTTCTCGCTTGGGTGGATTCTTTCTTTCCTTGGGGAGGTCGTTGATGTTGATGCCGGAATCCGCCACATGTGCCCGGCCGATGCCGAAGCCGGGTGAGGCTCCGAGGCCGACCAGGCGTGCATGTCCGATGGCGCGGACAGACGGCCGATGGGGTGCCTCCGTCTCGTAATGTCGGAGACGATCGATGGCGGCCACCATTTGCTGTTGGTACGCTAGGCGCTCTTCTTCCTTGGTCTCCAGGCGAGCCCGCAGCCGGGTTTGTGCCAGAATGCCGGCTACGGGGACGGCAATGGCTTTCAGCAGGCGGACTTCGTCGCGTGTGAACCGGCGCCGGCGCGTTGTCTGGACGATCAAAACCCCAACCGGTTGGCGCTGTTCGACCACCGGGACTCCAAGAAACGAGTGGTACCGCTCCTCTCCGGTTTCCGGGAAGTATTTGTACCGGGGGTGGGCCATGGCGTCGATTGCCATCACCGGTTCCATGTTCTGGATGACCATCCCCGTCAGCCCCTCCTCCACGCCCATGGTGATCCTGCCCACCGAGCTCGGATCGAGGCCGGTGGTGGCCCAGAGGATCAGCGTCTGCTTGGCCTGGTCGTAGACGTAGAGCGAGCACACCTCCATGGCCAGGTGCTCGGCCACCGTTTCGACAATCGCATGGACGCTCGCACGCAGGTCCGACGCGTGCGTGACAATGGCGCCGATGTCTTCCAGCAGCCGGAGGCCATGGCGGCGACGCGGTTCGCGCTGTGGCGACGTTTCCTTGGCGGCATCCATACAAAGCGGCCCGATTTGAGCAGTCTATATACCACGGTGTTGCGGGCCACAACGTGCCGACTGCCGCGAGTTCCCCGATTTGCCGGGGCGCGGGCCGAGTCCCGCTGGAGAATGGTGGCGGCGTGCAGTTCTGGTTACGACGAACGGGGGAAAGCGATGCTCGCGTAACTGACACAGTGCTCGTAATCCCCGGCAACATCGAGCGAGGTGTAGTACGCCAGCAACTCCCCGGGCGTGCGCCGCGCGTGCATGGTCAGAAACAGCGCGATCGGGAGGTGGCCGCAGATCGTTGCTCCGGTCTCCGCCACATAGCGCTCGAAAGCGGTTGCCTCACCAGCGCAAGCCCGCTCGATGGCGCCCATGTCCAATGCTCTCACGCCGGCGCGAACCGGCTCCTCCCCTTCGGCGGGGAAGGGCAGGTAACCAAAGCGCCTTCCGTAATGGACGAAGTCCGAGCTCACGACGAAGAGCGTCGTGCCGTCGATCAGTTGCTCTAACGCACGCGCGGCGGTCGTCAGGTCCTCGGAGGTCAAATCACCGATCAGTGCTGGGACGACTTGAACAGCGGGTAGCACCCGTTGCAGGAACGGCAACTGGATCTCCAGGGCATGCTCGGCGTGAAACGGTTCGGGGTCGCTCCGATACAAAGGGGAGTTGAGCAGCACATCCAGGGCGCCACTGTCCACTGGCACCAGGCCCAGAGGCGTTTCGAACGCATCGACCTGGAGCA
Source organism: Candidatus Binatia bacterium (assembly GCA_036382395.1). NCBI lineage: Bacteria > Candidatus Binatota > Binatia (SeqCode) > Binatia bacterium. The sequence continues at coordinate 25,730 of DASVHW010000318.1, forward strand.
CCGCCACGCCACGAAACGCAGCGAAGTGGCTCGGGGCGAGAATCACCACCCGCCGATAGTGCGCGGCATTCAGTTGCCCATACCCGGCGGCGGCGGCTTGCCCGGAATAGACGTATCCGGCGTGCGGAACGATCAAGCCGATGAGCGGGGAGGAATGAGCAGCTCGGGCCGTGTGCAACAAGTCGTCAACCTGGCGCCGCAGGCGCGGCCCATCTCCCGCATACCAACTTCCCGCCAGATCACTGCGTTTGATATGTGCCATTGTGGGTTGCGAATGCCGCGCCCGCCGCTTCTACGACGGGGCGCATACTGCCTCCGGCCCGGCTGCCGTGTTGAGTTCAGGTCGGAAGAGCAGTTCGCGCTGCGCGCGGATCTCAGGCAGCCGGTAGCAATCAACGCAGGTCACGACCGTGCTGACCCGTAAGAGCCTGAGCACGGTCATCACCCCGGACGGATCATCCGGACGTTGAATGGTGCTGGGTTCCACCTCACCCGTGTGTAGCCAGTAATAGTCGACGCGGTACGAAGACCGGGTGTGCATGGTCTCGGCAACTTCCCGACCGCAATGGGTGCAGTGCAACGAGAGGTTACTGGCGTCGTCGACGGACATCGTCTCTATTGTATCGGAAGTTCAAACAATTTCGACCGCTACACCGCCGCAGGTTGCAGCGGCAGCGCGACGGTGAACTGGCTTCCCACCCCACATTGGCTGCGGACCATGACCGTTCCGCCGTGCTGTTCGATGATCGCCTTGGTGATGGCCAGTCCCAAGCCCAGGCCACGTGACCCGAACTCGAAGCGACCGGAGGTGTGCAGGTGGATGTCGCCGCACGCGGCCGAGAGCGGCTCGAATACCTGATCGAGCAGACCGGCATCGATGCCGATGCCCGTGTCGGTGACGCTGATTTCTACCGCGCCAGGGGTGGCGACGGCGGCGACCGTGACGGAGCCGCCGTCGGGCGTGAATCTCACCGCGTTGGAGATGAGGTTGAACAAGGCCCGCTCAAGCCACACGCGATCAGCGGTCATGGTGGGCAACGCGGTGGGTACCTCGAACCGCAAGGCGAGTTTCCGGGCGCCGATGAGTGTCTGGAAGGTGGCCTGCAAGCTGTCGAGCACGGGGCGGAGATCTACGGACGCTCGGTGCAACTTCAGGGTCCCGGAGCCCCAGCGTGCCGCCGTGGTCATTTGCGCCAGGCCGCGCGCCAACCAGTGAGCATTGCGGCTGGCGGTGTCCAACCACGGGCGTGCCGCTGCTGGCAGATCGGTATCGGACACCAGCGCGAGTGCGTTCGACAAGAGATGCAATGGGGTGCCCAATTCGTGGCTGGCGATGGCAAGCAGGCGCCCCTTCTGGTCGGCCTCGCGGCGCACCCGCTGGTAGGCCTGTTCGAGTTCGCGAATCAGCCGCCGCCGATCGGCCTCGGCCTCGTAGCGCTCGAGTCCACGCCGAACCACCAAGCGTAGCTCGTGCGGCTCCCAGGGCTTGGTCAGATAGTAATACACATGCCCGGTGTTGATGGCTGCAACCAGGGTGTCGACGCCGATGTCGCCCGTGAGTAGCACGCGAACGATGTCCGGATACTGCGTCGCCGTGCGTGCGAGCAACTCGGTGCCGGTCATTTCGGGCATGCGCTGGTCGACGATCATCAATGCAACCGGCTCCGCTGCCAGCGCCGCTAGTCCCTGCGTCGCGCTCGTGGCGCTGACGATGCGGTGCTCATCCTGCAGCGCACGCGCGATGGCGCGCACGCTGGCCGGTTCATCGTCGATGACTAGGAGGGTATAGGCTGCCATAGCTGCAGCTCAATACCGCAAAATAGGCATAACCCAGGTTGGGTTGCAACGAACGTGACTTGACGGCCTGGTGAGGGCTCGACGCCTGGATGCCGCCAGGCTGCGGCGGGCTCACGGCAAAAGGTGACTGTCAAAACGTTCCCACCGTACGTTCAGTTGACCAACTGAGCCGTGGCCGGTATCGTTGGAGCGAACAACCATGGCCAATTCGCGATCTCGTCCGCGCCGTGCTGTTGCGTTCGGGCGTACGGTCCGCAACCTGGTCCTGTTCCTTCTCTTGGTGGTCCTGCTGTCCGGTGCGGTGGCGCTGGGGCTGGTCTACTGGGAGCTGACCACCAACCTTCCGTCGGTAGAGAAGCTCTCCCAGTACCGTCCGCCGATTGCGACCCAGGTGCTGGCGGACGATGGCACCGTGGTCGGCGAGTTCTACTTCGAGAAGCGGTATCTTCTGCCGATCCAGCGTATCCCCGCACTGGTCCGCAATGCGTTCATCGCTGCCGAAGACGACACCTTCTACCAGCATGGCGGCATCAATCCGCTGAGCATCGTGCGAGCCCTCGTCAATGACGTGATTGCCGGCGGGAAAGTCCAGGGCGGCAGTACCATCACCCAACAAGTCGTCAAGTCGCTGTTGCTGACGCCGCAGAAAAGTTACGAGCGCAAGTTGAAGGAGATGTTGCTGGCCACGCGTCTGGAGCGCCAGCTGAGCAAGGACGAGATTCTCGGGCTCTATCTCAACCATATCTATCTCGGTAGCGGCGCTTACGGTGTGGCCGCCGCGGCGGCGGAATATTTCGGCAAGACCGTCGACGAGTTGACCCTGGCCGAGGCCGCCTTGCTTGCTGGCCTCCCGCAAGCGCCCAGCCGCTATTCGCCGTTCAACCACTGGCCGCGGGCGAAAGCCCGCCAGCGCTACGTGTTGGAGCGGATGGCCGAGGTCGGCTTCGTCACGTCGGCACAGGCCGTAGCTGCCGCACGTGAGCCGCTGGCGCTGGCATCGCGGAAAGGCAGCTACATCGCGGCGCCGTACTACGTCGAGCACGTTCGTCGCCTCCTGGAGCAGAAATATGGCGAGACGGCACTGTATGCGCTCGGGCTGCGGGTGCAGACCGGCCTCAATCTGCGCATGCAGGCGGCAGCGGAGGCCGCTCTCCGCGAAGGTCTGAACAACCTGGCGGCGCGCGAGCATTACAACGGGGCGGTGCGGCACCTCACGCCCGTGCAAAAGGATGCGTTCCTCCACAATCAGCGCGACGCGATGGCGGGGCACGCGTTGGAGCGCGGGCAGACCTATGAGGCCCTGGTCACCGGCAGCGCGCACGGTGCCACGCGCGTGCAGGTCGGACCGTTTCACGGCTCGCTGCAGGCTGCGGCACAGCGCGATGGCACGCGCGCGGAGACCTACCGCCCCGGCGACGTGGTGCGTGTGCGGCTGGCGCCGTCGACCGGCAACGACAGTACCTACGAGTTTGTTCGCGATCACGAACCGCCGGTGCAAGGCGCCTTCGTTGCGCTCGATCCGGGCAGCGGTGCGGTGAAGGTGCTGATTGGCGGCTATGATTTCGACAGCAGCCAGTTCAACCGCGCCGTGCAAGGATTGCGGCAGCCGGGTTCGGCTTTCAAACCGCTGATTTATGCCGCCGCCCTCGATCGGAACTTCACCCCGGCTTCGATCATCGTCGACGAACCGATTTCGTTCCAGGACCACAACGCCGTATGGATGCCGCACAACTACGAAGAGAAGTACTTCGGGCCGACGACCTTGCGGGAAGCGCTGACCTTTTCACGCAACGTCGTTACGGTGAAACTCGCCACCCGCGTGGGCGTCAAGCCCCTGGTCAAGTACATTCGGCACCTCGGCATCCACAGCCCGCTGGCACCCAACCTGTCGTTGGCCCTCGGTTCGTCCGAAGTGAACCTGCTGGACTTGGCGGCGGCGTATGGTGTCTTCGCCAATCAGGGGCAGCGTGCCGAGCCGCGCTTCATCATCCGCGTTACGGACAGCCAAGGCAGCATCATGGATGAGAACGTTCCACAAACCGAGCAGGTCATTTCGCCCGAGACGGCCTACCTCATTACGAGCATGCTGCAGAGTGTCATTGACCATGGCACCGGCCGCAAGGCAAAGGCGCTTGGCCGGCCGGCCGCCGGCAAGACCGGAACGACGAACGACATAGACGACGCCTGGTTCATCGGCTACACGCCGCAACTGCTGGCGGGATTGTGGATTGGTTTCGACGAGAAGCGCAGCCTGGGCAAGGGCGAGACCGGTGGGCAAGTTGCTGCGCCGATCTGGGAGCGCTTCATGGAGCGCGCCCTGGAGAACGAGCCCATTCTCGATTTCCCGGTGCCGGCGGGCATCAGCTTCGTGCTCATCAACCCGCGCACCGGGCAGCGGCTCGTGCCCGGGAGCGGCGGCATTCTCGAGTGCTTCCGCCGCGGCACGGAGCCGCCGGTCGCAGCCGTCCAGCCGGCAAAGGCCGCACCCGAACCTGATCGGGACTTGTTCCGCAGCCTGGATTGAAGAGCGCGCGTGCGGCCAACGCCTGCACGCGCGGACGCGTGCAGGTTGCTCACGGCCGCCAGTAGCGGCTCTGCACTTTCTTGATGCGCTGGATCAGCGCGTCCGCCCGGCTTGGGGCCGGTGGGGCAGGGAGGGGCTCCGTACTGCCCTGCAACTCCCGCAGGACGGCGTGGGTCGAGTCGCGGATCGCCATCAGGTCGTAGCCACCCTCGAGAATGGCGGCGCAGCGGCCTTGGCTGTGATCGCGTGCAATTTCCAGCAGCGTTCGCGCCATGGATCGGAAGCCGCCTTCCGTGACCTGCATGCCGCCGAGTGGGTCGCGGGCGTGGGCGTCGAAGCCCGCCGAAATCAGCACGAATTGCGGATCATACTGGCGTGCGATGGGTTCGATGATCTGCTGGAACGCCTGGTGGTACTCGACGTCACCAAATCCCGCCGGGAAGGCCAGATTCAGGGTGTACCCTTCGCCCTCCCCGCGGCCGACCTCGTCGATGGCCCCGGTGCCGGGATAGTACGGGTACTGGTGGGTGGAAACGTAGAGCACGCCGGGGTCGTCCTCGAACAGGTGCTGTGTCCCGTTGCCGTGATGCAGATCCCAGTCGACGATCAGGATGCGCTCCAAGCCATGACGGCGGCGGAGGTACTCGGCACCCACGGCCACATTGTTGAAGAGGCAGAAGCCCATGGCGCGGTGGCGTTCGGCATGGTGGCCGGGCGGCCGCACGCAGGCGAAGCCGTTGGGTACCTGCCCCGAGATCACCGCGTCGAGCAATGCGAGAAAGCCACCCGCCGCGAGACTGGCGACGGCATAGGACTCGGGACACGTCGGCGTGTCGGCGTCGAAGGCGAAGCCGGGCTTGTGTTGCGTTGCCGCAACCTCTTCGACGTAGGCGGGGTCGTGGACCAGTGCGAGCTCGTCGCCGGACGCGGGCCGCGCCGGCACGCGGGTGAGGTCACTTGGTGCGGCATCAGCCAACGGCAGCAACACCGCGATGCGCTCTGGACGCTCGGGATGTCCCGCGCCGGTCTCGTGGTCCATATAGCGCGGGTCGATAACGACACCGGTGCGTGCCATCGGCGGTACCATAGCAACCGTCCGGACCGCGGTAAACGTCGCGGCGTGCTGATTTGACAGCGTGGAGCGATTTCACTAGCGTGACGAGGTCTCTGAACGTACTCCATGTTTGGCATCGGAACCCCGGAACTGCTGGTCATCCTCGTCGTGGCGCTCATCGTGCTCGGGCCCGAGCGCTTGCCGGAGGTCGCGCGGGTTTTGGGCCGCGCGATGGCGGAGCTGCGACGGGCGACCAGTGGCCTGACGGACGAATTACATAACGCCAAAATCCTTTTGGAAGAGCAGGCGCAAGCCGCCATGCGGGAGCAGGCCAAGCCGAAACCTCCCGACGTCCCGGCTACCCCGCATCCGCCGAGCGCGCTGGGCGATTTCGCGCCGGAGAAAGTGGCGGACCCTGCTGCAGAGAAAAAGGACCATGAGCATTCGGAGGGGTAAATGGTCGACGTCAAGATGCCCCTCACGGCGCATTTGCAGGAGCTGCGCTGGCGGCTGATCAAGTCGTTGCTCGCCATCGCGGTCGGATTCACCGCCTGCTACAACTTTGCCGAGACGCTGTTCCAGTTGCTGGCGCGGCCGCTGCTGGCGATCAACGCCGGCAACGGCTCTCAAGCCGACGTTGTGCACCTGATTGGTACCGGTTTGGTGGAGGCGTTCTTTACCAAGCTCAAGGTCTCGGCCATCGCCGCCCTCTTTCTTGCGAGCCCCGTGATCCTCTACCAGCTCTGGAAGTTCGTGGCGCCGGGGCTCTACCAGAACGAGAAGCGGTACGCCATACCATTCGTCCTGTTCGGCACGTCCTTTTTCCTGGCGGGCGCGGCCTTTTGTTACGAGGCGGTGCTGCCTGTCGGCTATCAGTTCTTCATCGCGCAGTACGGCACCATCCAGGTCAGCCCGCAGATCCGCATCAGTGAATACCTGACCTTTACGGCGCGGATGCTGCTGGCCTTCGGCGTCACCTTCGAGCTGCCGGTGGTCGTCTTCTTCCTCGCCCGCTTCGGCTTGGTGACGCACCGCATGATGCTCCAGTACACCCGCTACGCCATACTGGTCATTTTCATCGTTGCCGCGATGCTGACGCCCGGGCCGGATGTGGCTTCGCAACTGCTGATGGCTGCGCCGCTCCTCGTCCTGTACGGCGTGAGTATCGGCGTGGCGTACGTCTTCGGCAAACCGCGGGAGACTGAGGCGAAGTCCTGAATCAGGTCTCCGGATCGGCGGTGATTTCGCGCATCAGCCAGTCATCCGCTTCGAATGGCGGTGCGGTGATCTCGGCGTAATCGATCTGCGCCTGCACATCACGCAGAATCTGCCGAGCGACGGCCAGGAAATCGTGGACTACCAGCACCACGATGATCGCGGCCCGGCGATCGACCGTACGTACGATGCCGACGCCTTCATAGGATTCGAACAGGAACTTGATGAAGGCGATATCCGTCGGAGCCAGACGCAGATATATGGGATGGATGGTGTGGGCCGCGGTCATGTATCACCCGCTGCCGGTGGAAGCGGTCGCCAGCGATCGATGAGCAGGTAGGTGAGGAGCTTCCCGTATTCAGTGATCACGCGGCGCACCGTGCCACGATCGTGCCACCAGTCGTCGGGCGTGAAGGGGTCGTAGGGCGATGGACACACGGTAATTTCGATGCGGCCCTGGGCAAGCCGGCGGAAGATCATGCGCGCGCGCCGGGCGTGGGCTTTTGAGGTGACCAGCAAAATGGACTTGATCCGCTGCGCTTGCAGGTAGCTGATGACGATGCGCGCTTCAGCCAGCGTGCTGGAAGCCGGAGTCGATAACACCGAGATGACGTCTCGGGAAATGCCAAAATGCTGCGCCACCATCAGGTTCTCTTCGTGAGGCTCTGGCAGATTTCCGCCGCGCGCACGCAGGGCGGCGAGCCCTGGCAATGATGGCTCGCGGGTGAGAATGATGCGTGGCGCCATGTGCGCTTGGTACAGATCGACTGCCTCCAGCATGCGGTCGGGGAGCGAGCCGGAGAGCACGACAATGGCTTCCGCAGGGTGGGTGCCGTCACGTGCAATCAGGAAACCGCCTATGGTGCTGAGCACCGGCCGTCGGGCGGCGTAGACCAGCGCCGC
>DASVHW010000319.1 GCA_036382395.1 Candidatus Binatia bacterium
TCGCCGCCATGCGCCTTGGGATTCTCGCCCGCGATGCGCTCCGCGCTTACCGGCCGTGCGTCGCAGCACGCAGCTCGGAGCCGCATTGAGCACCGCGGCCGCTCGCCCAGGGCTCGCCGCGGGGCTCTACCGTCTCATTCCCGCCCTGGATTCGCTGCGCCGCTACGGCCCGGCGGACGCCCGGGCGGACGCGGTCGCCGGACTCACGGTCGCCGCCGTCGCCGTGCCTCAGGCCATGGCGTACGCGATGGTCGCAGGGCTCCCGGTGGAGTACGGCCTCTACACCGCCATCGTGATGACCGCGGTCGGGGCCGTCTTCGACTCGTCACGGCAGCTGATCAACGGCCCGACCAACGCGATCTCCATCGCGGTGCTCAGCGCGATTGCCATGGTCGAGGGGCCGGACCAGAAGGTGCAAGCCGCCGTCCTGCTCGCTTTCATGGTCGGTTCCATCCAGCTCGCCATCACGCTGTGTCGGCTCGGCGACCTGACGCGCTACATTTCCCACTCCGTCATCGTCGGCTTTACCGCCGGCGCCGGCGGCTTGCTGGTACTCGACCAACTGAAGAACCTGCTCGGCCTGCGCGCTATGGGCGACGCGCACGCTCACTTTCTTTACCGGTTCGGGCTGACGTTGGTGTACGGCGGCGGTATCCACACGGCGACCGCAGCGATTGGGTTGGGTACGATCGCGCTCGTCGTCGGCCTGCGGTGGGTGAAGGAGCGAATCGGCTGGCGGCTCCTGCCCGATTTCCTGATCGTCGTCGCCGCGATGGCGGCGTTAGTAGCGCGACTCGGCCTCGACCAGCGGGGCGTCGCGGTAATCGGCGAGATCCCGGCGAAGCTCCCCCATTTCGCACTCCCCGCCTTCGACGCCGCCATGATGCGTACCGTTTCCAACGGCGCACTGGCGATCGCGGTGCTCGGCTTGCTGGAAGCGATCTCCATGGCCAAGGCCATCGCCGCGCAGACGCGGCAAAAACTCGACATGAACCAGCAGTGCCTGAGCGAGGGGTTGGCGAACTTCACCGGAAGCTTCTTCCAGTGCTTCCCGGGCTCGGGTTCCCTCACCCGTTCGGCCATCAACCAGCAGGCCGGCGCGTCCACCCAATGGTCGGGCGTGGTCTCGGCACTGGCGGTGGCGGTGATCATGCTCCAGTTCGCGCCCTATGCCCGCTTCATCCCGCGCGCCACGCTCGCCGGCATTCTGATGGTGTCGGCCTGGAAGATGGTCGACCGGCACGCCCTCTTCTATCACCTGCGTGCCACGCGCTTCGACACCGCGATCGTCGTGGTCACGGCCGTGTCCGCCATTGCGATCTCGGTCGAGTTCTGCGTGCTGATCGGCGTCTTCATGTCCTTCCTGCTGGCCGTCCGGCGAGCGGGTCGGATGCTCTTCACGGAGTTCGTGGTGTCGGCCGAGGGCGGGATTCACGAGCGTCTTCCCGACGACGAGGTCCGTGGCCCGATCCTCATCTTCGGGCTCGAAGGGGAAATGTTCTTCGGTTCCGCCGCCGCCCTCGAACGGCACTTCGCCTACATGGAGGGGCGCGTGGACGAGCGAACGCGGGTCGTCGTCCTGCGCATGAAGCGGGTGCGCAATCCCGACGCCGTCGGGTTGACCTTGCTCGAGGGATTTCTGGACCGGATGAAAGCGCGCAACGTCCACGTCCTGTTGTGCGGCGTGCGGGCTCCTCTCTTCG
>DASVHW010000320.1 GCA_036382395.1 Candidatus Binatia bacterium
AACCACCTCAGCCCGACCCAGGCGCACCAATTCGCATCCGAGAACGATCGCCTGCTCGCCGGATGTCTCCCCCTGTGCGACCGTCAAATTGACTCCCGTGAAGCCGAACTCCATCGCCACGTAACTGGCGGGAGCGTTCAGGACCAGGTTCGGAAACACCATCGGGCTGGCGGAAGCCGGACCTTTCGTGAACACGCGTTGCAGCTGCACAGCCGATTCGGAGATGTCGCCCAAGGCGGAGCCGATGACGACCCCCACCGTCTCCGGCTGCACCCGGGCAAGCACGACCCGCGCGTCATCCAACGCCATGCGGGCGGCCGCGACCACCATGCGTGACAGCTTGTCCATGCGTCGCAGATGCGCCGAGGCAATGAACTCCCTGGCGACAAAACCGCGGACCTCCGCCCCCAAGCTCGGGATACCGACGGGTACGGGAAAGCCTTCGATCGGCACGATTCCCGATTGCCCGGTACTCAGAGCGGTCCAGAACTCCTGCCGGCCAAGTCCGACCGGGCTGACGACGCCGATTCCCGTGACAGCAACAGCGCAGCTATGAGTCATCAGCGTTCAGCTCACAGGGGTCCGGCCCGATCGTCGCAGCAGGTCCGCACGTTCTTTTCTTTGTGATGGTTTGCACGCTGACAGTTGATCGCTGACAGCTGACCGCTTTACTCATGTCCGCGGATGATCAGGCTGGTGTTGTTACCGCCGAAGCCATAGGAGTTGGAAAGCACGGTCCGCAGCGTTTGCGGCCGACTCGTTTTGGGCACGTAGTCCAGGTCACACTCCGGATCCGGCTCTTCCAGCGTTGCCGTTGGCGGGACGAAGCTATACCGAACCGCCAGCAGGCTGGCCAAGGCCTCAATCGCGCCGGCGGCGCCAAGGCAGTGACCGACCATCGACTTGGTCGACGTCACCGGGATGCGATACGCTCGCGGACCGAAGACGCTCTTGATCGCCCGGGTTTCGACGACGTCGTTCAGCGCTGTCCCGGTGCCGTGGGCATTGATGTAATCTATATCCTCGATCGCCACTCCGCCCTGCTGGAGGGCGCGCTGGGTGGCGAGGACCGCACCGCCGCCGTCCGGCCGCGGTGCGGTCAGGTGGTGCGCGTCCGCACTGACGCCGTAACTCACGAACTCTCCCAAGATGCGCGCGCCACGTCGTTGGGCGCGCTCCCAATGTTCAAACACCAACACCGCGGCGCCCTCGCCGAGCGTCAGCCCCGCACGGCGCTTGTCGAACGGGCGGCACGGCTCGCGATCGAGGGCCTGCAGCGCATTGAAGCCGCTGTACGTCATCTGGCAGAGGGAATCCGTGCCGCCGCATACAACCGCCTCGGCGCGGCCGCAGCGAATCCAATCGGCGGCAATCCCCAGCGCGTTGGCGCCGGACGAACAGGCCGTGGACACCGTGAGCCGCGGTCCGTAGCAGGCAAACACATTCGCCACGTCATCCGCCGGTACCGACACCGGAGTTTCCGACCATCCCGCCAGGAACTGTCGCCTCCGCCGCAGCTGTACCATGGCACGGTACAATTCCTCACCGGTGGCCATGCCGCCGGTGGTGCTGCCCATGACCACTCCCGTACCGGCCGCGTCCTCGCGACCGAGGCCCGCCGTCCGCCACGCCTCTCCGGCGGCAATCAGCGCCAGGAGAGCCGAGCGCGAGGCGCGCCGAGCAACGGGGTGTGGCAGCCATGCGGGTGGTGCCAGGGCGCGAACCTCCGCCGCACGCGAACTGCGACAGCCCGCCGCCGAGAATAACGACACCTCGCCGATTCCACATGTTCCCGCCCGCAAGCCGCGCGCGAACGCCTCGACGCCGACTCCGAGGGCGTTGATGCTTCCCAGTCCGGTGATCGCGATGCGGTACATTTCGTATCGTAGGGTTGAGTGCCAAGTCTTGAGTGCTGAGTTCCGAGTGCGGCGTACCGGACTGATTCACCTGGCTCACGCCATCGTGAGTCCGCCGTCTACGACCAGCGTCGCACCGCTGATGTATCCCGCAGCCGGGCTGGCGAGAAAACGAATCGCCTGTGCAACCTCGGCCGGTTCGCCGAAACGGCCGAGCGCGATCTGCTGCTCGAAACGCTGGCGTTCTTCCGCCGGCATCTTGGCGATCATCCGCGTCTCGATGAGTCCCGGGCAAATGGCATTGACGGTAATGCCGTAGCGTCCGACCTCGCGCGCCAGCGACTTGCCGAAGCTCAGCAGACCGCCTTTGGTGGCGGCATAGTTGGCGGCACCGTCCTTCCCCAGCAACGCCGCCGGAGAGATCACGTTGATGATCCGTCCCCAGCGTTGCCGGATCATCCACCGCAATCCGTGTCGCGCGCACAGAAAGGCACCACGCAGATTCACCGCCATCACGTCATCCCAGGCTTCGAGCGAAAGTAACATGGCGTAGCCGTCGCGCGTAATCGCGGCGTTGTTCACGATGATGTCCACCCCGCCCCACCGCTGGCGCAGCCGCTCGAACAGCGCCGCGATCGCCTTCGGGTCCGCCAGGTCCGCCGGCTCGAGCACCACCTCGCCGCCGGCAGCGCCCGCGGCCGCGGCGGCCTCTTCGGCCTCCGCCGCTGAGCGCGCGTAGTTGATGGCGACAGCGGCGCCGGCCGCGGCCAGCGCTTCCGCCGTTGCCCGGCCGATACCCCGCGACGCACCCGTCACCAGGGCACGCTTGCCGTCAAGGCGCAGCGGATCGGCATTCAACGCAGCAGCCGCCACAGTTGTCCCTTGATCTTGCGTTGGCGGAGTTTCTGCAGCACCCGGATGTTGGTCTTGATCCCCTTCCCGGGCACGATCCAATTGGTGTGGCTGCCGGCGTACGACTCGATCCGATCGATGAGCTCGTCGGCAAGCGTCGGCGCGATGTAGAACTTCGGGTACAGCAGGTTGTCGTCCGCATCCAGTTGCCCGTCGCGCAGCGCGATCTCGACCATCTCCGTTCCCGGCAGAATGCGGATGCCGGTCATGGCGATGACCGCGGTCGGCTGCAGTTCATCCATCAGATCGATCGTTTCGCTCACCGTCTGCATGGTCTCGCCCGGCCCGCCGAAGATGAGGCTGTGACAGAACTTCAATCGATACTTGTGGCAGAGATCGGAGGCTCGACGCAGGTCGACGGCTTCGAACTCCTTCTTCAGGTTCACCATCATGGTCGGAGAACCAGAGTCGGTGCCGAACTCGATCGCTTTACACCCGGAGGCGGCCATCAGCCGGCAGAGCTCGTCGTCGACGAACTTCGGGTTGAGATATCCGGACCATTCAATGTCGAGGTTGCGGCTGGCAATCTCTTCGCAGATGTCTTTCGCGTGTCGGATGGGCATGTTGAAGATGTTGTCGACGAAGAACCAGTGGCGGACCTGACACTGCTGGCGCACGGCCTGGATCTCGTCGACCACGGCCTTCGCCGTCCGCATGCGGACCTTCGACCCTTCGATGAGCGGATAGCTGCAGAAGATACATTCGAAGTAGCAGCCGCGCTTCGTCTGGATGTTGAGCGCGCCGCCGCGTTGGTAATACAAATCCATGTCGAACCGTTGCCGCATCGGCACGCCCGCCATGTCCAGATCCTTGATCCGGGCGACGGGGCTGACACACACGCCGCCGTTCACTGGCTCGCAGCGATACTCGTGGGTCGATACGACCGGCTCCCGCTGGCGGAGGCGTTCGAGAATCCACGGGAACGCCATCTCCCCTTCGCCCACGACACCAACGTCCGCGCCGAGGTACTCCATGATCGTCGTCGGCATGACGGTGAAGCCGGCGCCGCCCAAGACGATGGGCGCCGCGGTCAGCTCGCGCACGGCATCCACCAAACGCTTGTAGTCATCGATGTACGAAGTGTTCAGTGGATAGGACGTCGAGTCGAGATTCCGCAGCGAGATGCCGACCACCTCGGGTTCGGTGGTGCGAATGGTCTCGTCCAATGCCGGCCGCGGCGCATCGAGGAAGCAGAGGTCCAGTGTCTCGACACTGTGCCCGTGTTCCGCGCTCACGGCCGCCATGTAGGCGGCGCCGAGCGGAAAGACCGGATCGGGCAACTTCTCGGTGTTGGCTGAAATCAGCAGTACCCGCACAGACAGCCCTCAGGACTCCGCGGTTGGAGCGAATACCAGACTCACGATGTTACCCGAATAGCACAGGGCATTGACCAAGACCAAAGGTTTGGAAGCAAGCCGCACACCGGCCTCGGCTCCGGTCACCGCTTTTCCGTTCAGATCGAAGCTCAGCTCATCATGCAGGCGCGGTGCGTGACGCCACGCTCCCGCCGCCAACGCCAGCGCCAGCATCCCACTGGCGCCGAGGCAGTCGCCGACGACAACTTTCGGTGCCAGCAACAGCGGTGCCCCTGTGCTGCCAAACACCTCGACCAGCGCGGCGCGTTCCGTGTGGTCGATCGGTGTGCCATGGGCGCTGCACATCACTGCGCCAATATCCCTCGGCTGCAAGCGGCTCACCGCTATTGCCCGGTTGAGCGTATGGGTCACGCCCGTGTGCTGGCGGTCGTGGCGCGTGATGGTGGGCTCGAAACCGGCCGAGTAGCCCTCGATCCGTCCCCAACACGGGGCTCCGCGCTGGCGGGCTCGATCGCGCCGCTCCAGCACCGCCACCACTGCAGCTTCGCCGGGGAATACTCCCGGCACCGCGTCCAGAAACGGGCGCGCCTGTTCTCGGCGCTTGAGCAGGCCCATAGCGCGCAGCGCCACGAGTAATGCCGGGCCCATGACGTCGGCGCCGCCGGCGAGCACGACATCAGCCTTTCCCATTTGGATCAGATCATAGCCGTAGCCGAGGGCACCCAAGCCGGCGGCAAAGCCCATGTGCGCCGTGACATTCGGCCCCTTGATGCCGAGCGCGATGGACACCTCACCCGCCGCCGCGCTCGATACCGTGTAGGCAAACAGGCGGGGGCTCGCCGCCGATGGCCCCTGCTCCACCACCTTGCGGTTGTACTCCTCGTCGGTGAGCAGGCAGCCCAACCCCGTGCCAAAGGAAAGGCCAACGCGCTCGGGCGCAGCATGCTGCGCCCCTACATCCGGGTGGCCGATCTTCAAAGCAGCGGCACGCACGGCCAGGTAGGAGGCGGAGAGAAAGAACCGGCACAGTCGATCGAGCCGGCCAACACGTGCCCGCTTATCCTCCGGCACTGCCGAGATGGGAATGTCGGTGACCAACTCCGCGTCCCGTTCCTGTAGCGGCGCAGCATGCTGCGCCCCGCAAAACCCGCGCACCAGTTCCTCGACCGAATGACCGAAGGGCGACACGACACCGATGCCGGTGATGACGACTGGCTCGAACTGACCCTCGGCGCCGGTCATGCCGGTTCGATGCGGCACGGCTTCTCCCCGCGCCATCTTGCTCTGCTCCCCGGGGGGACTGCTCAGAAAATCGCCTCCATCCTGGCCTTCCCCCGTTGCCGGAAGTGACAACAGGGGAAGGGACCCAAGCGGGCGCCGGGCCTCATTTTCATGGTGCAAGGGTGAACGGAGTTCATGACTACTGTCGATAAATGACCGGTCGCTGGGTTCGTATGCCGTATTTTCCGCCTCCTTCCGTAGCGGCGCAGCATGCTGCGCCCCTACATTCGGAGAAACTCGACAGTCCCCGGGGGAGAAGGACCTTCGACGCAGTACGATCGCCGCGTTGTTGCCGGCGAAGGCGGATGAAGTCGAGAGAACCGTCTGCGCGTCGCAACGGCGCGGCTCACCGCGCACAATGTCGAGCGGGCATCCCGGATCGAGTTGCTCGCAGTTCACGGTCGGCGGGATGAGACCCTGCCGCAGGATCTGCACGCACATGATGGCTTCGAAGCTGCCGGCGGCACCCAGGGTGTGGCCGATCGCTCCTTTGATCGAGTTGACCGGGATGGCGGCGGCACCGGCCTCAGCGAACACGGCTGTGATCGCCGCCATCTCCATAGCGTCGTTGTACACCGTCCCCGTCCCGTGCGCGCTGATGAAGTCCACTGCCTGTGGTGCACAGGCTGCGTCCGCCAGTGCGGCGCGCATGGCGCGCGCTGCGCCCGCGCCGTCGCGCGCGGGCGCGGTCATGTGCACCGCGTCGCCCGCGAGGCCCGTGCCTGCGACCTCGATATCGACCCGCGCGCCGCGCGCCTGCGCGTGAGTTACTTCTTCGACAACCAGAATTGCCGCTCCCTCGCCTAGGGCAAGCCCATCGCGCCGCGCATCGAACGGACGAACCGTATTAGCCGTCGTGGCGCGTAGGCAATTGAAGCCGCTGACCACAAACTGGCAGATCGTCTCTACACCGCCGACGATAAAGACGTCGGCTTGCCCGCGCCGGATGAATTCGAGCGCCAGTCCCACCGCGTGCGTACCCGAAGCACAGGCAATCGACGGACTCACCACCGGACCGCACATCCCGAGCTCGCGGGCCAGGCGCGTCGCCACGGCATAGTAGGGAAAGTGGAGGAGACGCCGCGCGTCAAATGCGTGCCCGTCATGCTGGTGCCGTTGGTAGGCTTCGCCGACCAGCATGCCACCCAGCGCAGTCGCCAGGATCACACCGACACGGGCACGATCGACCTGTTGCAGATCGATCGCAGCATCAGACAACGCCTCCCGTGCGGCAATCAAGGCGTATTGGCTGATCCGGTCAAGCCGGCGGATTTCATCTGATGACAGCGCGCGCTCTGGCGCAAAGTCCTTTATCTCCCCCGCCACGACATGGGTGTATCCCGTCGTCTCGAAGGAGCGGATAGGGGCCAGCCCGCTCCGCCCGGCCAGCAGGGCGTCCCAAAACGCCGACACTCCGGATCCGAGCGGCGACAAGGACCCGCATCCCGTGATGACGGCCTTACGA
>DASVHW010000321.1 GCA_036382395.1 Candidatus Binatia bacterium
ACCGAAGAGTAGGCGATGAACCGGTAGCCGAAAATGGTGCGGTGCGCGAACGTGGGGATGATCTCGGTGATCGCGCCCATGGCCGGCAGGATCATGATGTACACCGCCGGGTGCGAGTAGATCCAAAAGAGGTGCTGGTACAGGACCGGGTCGCCGCCCTTGGCCGGGTCGAAGACACCGATGCCGAAGACGCGCTCCAGGAGGACGAGCATGAGGGTGATGGCGATGATCGGCGTGGCCAGGATCTGCACCCACCCGGTCGCGTACAGCGACCAGGCGAACAGCGGCATCCGATGCCAGGTCATTCCGGGCGCGCGTAGCCGGTGAATGGTGGTGACGAAATTGAGGCCGGTCAGAATCGAGGAGAATCCGAGGACAAACGCCGCGAACACCGCCAGCGAAACATTCGTGCCCGTGCGGATGCTGTACGGAGCATAAAAGGTCCACCCCGTATCCGGAGGCCCGCCGCCCGTGAACAGCGAGAGGATGGCCAGGAGCGCGCCGATGATGAAGAAGTACCACGACAGGAGGTTCAGTCGGGGAAATGCAACGTCCTTTGCCCCGATGAGGATCGGCAGGAAAAAATTTCCGAACGAGGCAGGCAGACCGGGAATCACGAACAGGAAGATCATGATGACCCCGTGCAGCGTGAACATGGCGTTGTACGTCTGGGGCTGCATGATCGTCGGGCCCATGGTGAGCTGCTCGAGACGCATCAGTACGCCGATGGTCATGCCCACGAGGAAGAAGCTCAGCATGGAAAAGAGATAGAGGATGGCGATCCGCTTGTGATCGGTCGACAGAATCCACCCCAGCAGTCCTTTGCGGTCACCCGCCTCGAGAAAACTGCGTTCCGCATGCGTGGCGATTGCGGCCATGCTCATGAGTGGGCCCCTTCCGTCCGGCTCCGCTTTCGGCTCGGCAGCAGCACGAATACGGCAAAGGCGCCAGCCAGCACGAGAGTCACCAAGCCGGCGACCCGCGTGAAATTGACCACGTATTTCCGCCCTTGCGGGTCGTAGCTGAAACAGAAACTCAGGGCTTTGCTGATGCTCGGCCGGGCCAGCCCGCTGGCGGCCTCACCGACCGCCATCTTCAGGTCGGCCGGAAGATAGGTGATGCCGTACATGTACCGTGTCACCTTTCCCTGGGGCGAAAGCACGATCAGCGCTCCCGGATGGATGAAGGCATCGCGATCCTTCTTGAAGCCGAAACCCACCGTATTCGCCAAGGCCTTCGTCGAGGCCTCGTCACCCGTGAGGAACCGCCAGGCTGTCGGCGGAAATGGCCGTTTCAACAGTTTGAGGTAGTTCGTCCGCTTGGCGGCGGCGAGATCAGGCGTATCCGTGCTGTCGAAGCTCACCGTTATCACCTGGAAGTCTTTTCCGGGTTCGAGATCGATGGTGTTGAGCGTGCGGACAAGGTCATTGAGCTGAGGTGTGCAGATACCGGCGCAGCGGAAGTAATTCAGTGTGAGCACCGTCGGTTTATCGATGAGCTGTCGCAAGAACACCTTCTGCCCGGTCTCGTCGTTGAGCTGCAGATCCGCCGGGATCGTGGCGCCGAGTTTCTCGTTGATGCCGACTTCGTCCGCCGGCCGAGCCTCCGACGTGGCGCCTGCCGGCGCCGACCACAGTAAGAGCAGGAGGCACAGGGCAACCCTTTTCATGGCCCCTCCTCGATCGAATCGCACAACACGCGTTGGCCTGCCGGCCGGTCTGTTTTCTCGTGACATGTAGCTCTTCTAACGACGGGTAACCTTGATCAGCTCATCGTACAGCGTGCGCCACTCCTCCGGGCTCAGCGTTGCCACGGAAACGGAGAACCCGTTCGCCGGGGTCTCGGCGCCCACGACTTGGGCGAGCGCCGAGGCGCTTTCCCGCCACGACGCTGCCAGCGCCAACGTCCGGGCGGCCCTAGCCTTGTCCTCAATTACCCTGGCAAAGAGCCGGGCGCCAGGGTCACCATCAGCCAGGGCCGGCGGTGCGAGCGGCGGTACCGCAGTGGACTCGGCTTCGAGTTTGGCCATTGCCATGCTCACGGGGATCTTGTTCGGTACCGCCTCGCCGGCGGCGGCAAACTGCTTCTCAAGGGCATCCAGCGCTGCCTGGTCCTCAGGACCGTGCGGAAACGTGCCTAGTGATTGTACGTAATGAGCGAGCGCCATGCGATCGCGCGCGCGGAGATAGTCATAGGAGGTCATGGCGCTTCCCTTGATCCCCTCACTGAGCGTCTTGTAGATGCCCGCCAACTGGTACCCGTTCTTCCACGCCGCCGCTTGCGTAAAGTCGCGCGGCCGCGGGTTGAGCGTGGCGGAGGCCGGACCGTTCCCCTGTCCCTGGGGTCCGTGACAGGCGGTGCAGTTTTGTTCGAACAGGGACTTGCCGTGACTCAGCAGCTCGGGGCTCGCCGTCAGGACAGTCTTCGGGTCAATCGGCGGCAGCTCGTATCCTCTCGCTGGTGGGTACTCGGTGGGATCGAGCCAGCCCGTCTCGCCCTGTGGCGCGGCGACTGCGGGCACTGCCGGCGGCTTGTTGGCATGGCGCAGCCCAGGCACGACAATGAACGCGAACAGCGCAAAGATGGCGATCGCCCCCACCGTCACGAGGAAGGTGGAAACGAGACGCCGAAGCTCTTCGGGGCTGACGTACTGATCGATCACGACCGAAACTCCAGCCCCTCTTGCAGTAAGGGGTCGCCAATAGGCATGTCGGCGCCCATCGCCATGGAGCGGCGGACCCACAGCACGGCCAGGCCGACGAAGCACAATGCGAAGCTAATCTCCGGCCACGACAGCGGTGGACTCGTGCCGACGACGGGGAGGATGAGCCAATAGAGATCCAGGAAGTGCGCCCCGAGAACCAGCATCGCCACCCAGCGGAGGCTCCTCGGATCATGCTTTCTGTCTTTCGGGACGAGCGCGAAGAACGGAACGAAAAAGTGCACCACAGCCAACAGCAGAATCACGTTCAGCCACGGGCCCTCGATGCGCTGTTTATACCAGAAGATCTCCTCGGGCATGTTCGCGTACCACATCAGCATGTACTGGGCGAAGCCGATGTAGGACCAGAAGACCGTGAAGGCGAACATGAACCCGCCCAAGCTGTACAGGTGATCATTGCGGACACCCGGAAGGCGGCCACGATCCATCAGGTAGAGGATCGCGAGCGAGCTGGCCGCCAGGCCGGCCAGGAATGTGCCGGCAAAGAGGTACACACCGAAAATATCACTGTACCACTCGGGCTCCAGGCTCGATATCCAGTCGAACGCCACCAAGGTAATGGTCAGTGCGAAGATCAACATGAACGCGGGAGCAAAACTCTTGGCACGCAAGGAGAAGGCGGGGTCTTTCGTCTGGTCCTGCCTGACGGATCCGCGTGTGAAGAGATTGTAGAAGATCAGCCACAGCGCGAAGCAAAGGATGACCCGGATGACGAAGAACGGCACGTTGAGCCAGGGGGCCTTGCCCGCCAGGGCCGGGTTCAGGGCCGCCTCAGGCCGCGCCCAGGGGTAGAGCACCGGCAGAGATAACAGCGCCACCAAGGCCATGGGGACCGCAAACACCACGAACCCGGATAGCCGCTCGGGCACACGACGGATGGGCACGCTCCACCTGGCGCCGACAAGATGCCCCAGCGCCACAATGAACTGGGACCCCAATCCGATCGTCAGGATAAACAGAAACCACACGAGCCAGTTTGCCCAGAAGCGCTCGGGCCGAGCGCCGAAGTAGGACACCACCACGCCCAGGGCCCCGACTGCGGCCATCACGGAGAACACTCTGGCGGACCCGATCCGTGATCCGTTCATTTGAAATCCTCGTCCGTGGCGTTCTGCGCCCGCTGCAACACCCGGACGTAATGCACAACCGCCCAGCGTTCGTCTTCCGTCAGGTCGGCGGCGTAGGAAGGCATAGCGTTCTTCCCAACCATGATGACGTGGTAAATCTTGCCGTCCGGGTAATCCCGGAAGGTCTGGGCCTGCAAATTAGCCGGCTTGGCGCCGTACGCGGAAGTCAATGTGGGAACCCCGTTGCCCAGCGCACCGTGGCAGACGGTACAGTGTTCGTTCCAGGCTTTGCGGCCCTGTTGGAGCACCTTCGGCGTCCGGGGCAGGGGGTTGATCAGGGCGGCGGCCTGCTCCTGCGTCTCAATGATATACGGCAGGTGTCCGCGCGCCACGGTCCCTTCGACCGGGCGCTGCATGCCGTGCCCATCCCTGAAAAACGTGTCGGCTTTCTGCACGTCGAGTCGAGGCTGGTCCTCCATGTGCACCATCGGCGGCAGGACCGGGAACAACTTGATGGCCCAGTACATGACGTAGCCCGCGACCACGCAGGAGATCCCAATTCCCAAGACGGTCCGGAAGAGGTCCTTCAGCGAGAACGCTTCCCCAAGCGGGTACGGGAGAACCTCCAACACCGTTGCGCCGGCCGTACGCAGCGCGGCCTGGGCGGCATCCACGTCGAGGGCTCCGCCGTCCGCCTCCACCGCGAGCGCAAACTTGTCCCGCGTGATGCCGGCGATGGCTTTCGACGACAGCAAGGGGTGGCCGAAGAACGGAAGCTTGTTCATCAATAACAGCATGCCGAGCCCGGCCGTGAAGGTGGCAAAGAGCACGGTGATCTCGAACATGATGGGCACGAAGGCCTGCCACGAAAAGAGCGCCTTGCCTCCCACCGGGATCGGGTAATCCACGGCGCTCATCCACCACTGGAAGAACAAGGCCGTCACCGCGCCCAGAGCCCCCGCCACCAAGACCATCCCACCCAGCGGCGAGCGACGCAGCCCGAGCGCCGCGTCGATGCCATGCACGGGGAATGGCGTGTAGGCCTCGAGGCTGCCAATGGCGCGCGCCCGCAACCGCGGAATGGCTTTCAACAGGTCGTCGGCGCTGTCGAACAGGCCGACGACCGCGAAGACCCGCTCACTCATGGCGGCCTCCGCTGGCGGCTCCACCGTGCGTGGGCTGGGCACCCGGGAGGATCACCTTCATTTCTGTCGTGGCGATCACGGGCAACAGGCGCGCAAAGAGCAGGACCAGCGTGAAGAACATCCCGAACGACCCGAACAGGATGCCGAAGTCGACCAGCGTCGGCTTGTAGATGTGCCAGGACGACGGCAGGTAGTCCTGGTGCAGCGACACCACGATGATCACGAAGCGCTCGAACCACATCCCCACCGTCACCGCTAGTGACACAAAGATCATGCCGACGTAGCTCCGGCGAACCCGGCGCATCCAGAGGAGCTGTGGGATGAGGACGTTACAGCTGATGGTGAGCCAGCCCGCCCACCCGTAGGTTCCCGTGATGTACTGCATGAAGATGTGGTGCAGGTACTGATCCATGCTGTACCAGGCGGTAAACGCTTCCATCACGTAGGCGTACCCCATCAAGCACGACATCGCGAGGATGACCTTGTTCATCACGTCCAGGTGATACGTCGTGATGAGGTTCTTCAGGTCCATCGTCTCGCGCACCACCACGAGCACGATGACCACCATCGCAAAGCCAGCGAAGATCGCCCCCGTTACAAAGTAGGGCGGGAAGATCGTCATGTGCCACCCGGGCACGAGGGACACGGCGAAGTCGAACGAAACGACGCTGTGCACCGAAAGCACCAGGCCGGTGGCCAGGCCGGCGAGCAAGAGGTACGCCTTCTCGTAGTGCTGCCAGTGGGAGGCGGCGCCGCGCCAGCCGAGGCTGAAGACTGTGTAGAGGAACCGACGAACCTTGCCCGTGGTCCGGTCTCTGAGCGAGGCGATATCCGGCACAAGTCCCAGGTACCAATACATAAAGGACACCGAGAAATAGGTGCTGACCGCGAAGACGTCCCACAGCAGCGGCGAGCGGAAGTTGGTCCACAGCGCCCGCTGGTTGGGGTACGGGAGCAGCCAGAAAGCGACCCAAGGCCGGCCCACGTGGATCAGCGGAAAGATCCCCGCGCACATGACCGCAAAGATCGTCATGGCCTCGGCGAAGCGGGCAATGGCGTTGCGCCAGCGCGCACGGAACAGGAACAGAATCGCCGAGATCAGCGTGCCGGCGTGGCCAATCCCCACCCAAAACACGAAGTTGATGATATCGAAGGCCCAGAAGACAGGGCGGTTATTCCCCCATACCCCTATGCCCATGTAAAAGGTGTACCCGATCAGCGAGAAGCCCATCGCCATGACGGCGACGGTGAAGGAGAGCGCCACATACCAAGCCGCCGGTGGTTTGCGCGCGGGGAACGCGAGAACCTGATCGTCGAGCCCGCCCAACGTGATGGGCCCCTCGAAGAGGGTGGGGGACCGCAGGGCGTCGGGCAGGAGCACGGCTTCAGACGGCATGTTTTCCCCCATCACCGGCCGGGTTCGTGAGATTGGCGAGATACGTCACCGCGGGTCGTGTGCCCAGTTCCTCCAGCACATGATACCCGCGGTTGCTCTTGGATAACTTGGCGACCGCACTCTCGGGATCTTTCAGGTCACCGAAAACGATCGCCTCCGCCGGGCAGCTGGCGGCACAGGCGGGGGTGATCTCTCCGTCGCGGATTGGTCTGTCCTCGGCCTTGGCCCGCAGCTTGACATCCTCGATGCGCTGCACACAGAAGGTGCACTTCTCCATCACGCCGCGCGGACGCACCGTCACCTCAGGATTGTACACCAGCCGTTCAGATTCGCTGGTCGAACCGGTGAAGTCCAGGAAGTTGAACCGGCGCACCTTGTACGGACAGTTGTTCGCACAGTAACGGGTACCCACGCAGCGGTTATAGACCATCTGGTTGAGCCCATCCGGGCTGTGATTGGTCGCGTTCACCGGACAGACGTTTTCACACGGAGCGTTGTCGCACTGTTGGCAGAGCATCGGTTCGTACACCACCCGCGGGGCGGCGGCATCGCCTTCGTAGTACCGATCGAGGCGGATCCAGTGCATCTCGCGGCCTTTGAGCACTTGCTCGGGCCCCACGACCGGGACGTTGTTCTCCGACTGGCATGCAACCATGCAGCCGCCGCAGCCGACACAGGCCGCGAGATCGATGGTCATCCCCCACTTGTGCTCTGGAAAGCGCTGCTCCGGGTACAGCGTTGGGAGTTCTTCATCCTTCTGATGCCGAGCCTCTTGGCGTGCGTATTCCGCCAGCGAGAAGCTGCGGACGATGTCCCGGCCCTCCATGCTGTCGTGCATCTGCACCAGCGGCAGCGCGATGCGCTTTCCACTCGCCGTCAACTTCACACCCGACCGGAGACCCGGAGCGGCGGAATGCTCGTCGAGCAGTGGATAACAATTGACCCCGACACCCTGTGCGACCGAGAGCGCCCCCCTGCCGTAACCGAGCGCCACGCTGATGACACCCGGCGCCTGGCCGAGTTGTACGCGGACGGGCACCTCAACACTCCGCCCGCCCGTCTCCAGTCGCACCACGCCTCCGTCCTCAAGCTGCAGCCGTTGCGCATCCGCCGGAGAAACGGAGACCGGGTTCAACCAGGTCACCTTGGTAACCGGATCGGGCAGTTCCTGGAGCCAGCCGTTGTTCGCGTAGCGGCCATCGTAGACGGCCGATCCGGGGTGCAGTACGAGCTCGAAACCATCGCCGGCCGGCGGTGCCGCCTTTGCCAACGCTCCTCGGATTGCGTCCGCGCGCAAGGTCCGACCCGGGCGCGGCTGCGCCGGCCGCGCCAAGATGCCGTCGTGCAACGCGGCGTTCCAAAAGCGCTCGAACGGCACAAGACTTCCTGCCGGGAAAACTTCCTTCTGCCACCGAGCCTTCAGGTAGGCGTGGTAGTCGGCCGGCACCGCACCACCCAACGCGCGCACCATGCCCAGAAGCACGTCCTCTCCCTGTTGCGTGTCGTAGAGGGGACCGCTCGTGGGCTGCTGGAGACTCAGCAGGTCCGCGGAACCTTCGTAGTCGCCCCACGCTTCGAGCCAGTGGTGCTCAGGAAGGACAATCTGGCACTGCCTGGCGGTCTCGTCCTGATGCAAACCGATGAACACCTTGGTTGGAACCGCCGCAACCGCAGCCGCCCACAGGCCGGCGTCGGGGTAAGAATAGGCCGGATTCACGCCCCAGAAGATGGCGGCGAGGAAATGTCCCGATTGCATATCCGTTACGTGCTTCCGCAACTCCTCGAGCGTGGCTACCGCAGCCGGCGCTGGTGCGAGGGCCGGATCCACGGTGTACCCTTCCGCACCCAGCATGACGTTGAGCAGGTGCACGGCGCTGTGCGCTTCAACCGGAACACTCGGCCCAGCCAAAACCAGCGCGGTCTTTCCCGCCCGGGCAAGGTCGGCCGCGAGAACGTACAGCAGCGCAGCGGAGACACCGGCCTCGGCCGCCAGCTTGTCGAGATCGAAAGCGGCGAGGGTGTCCGGCGGCAGCTCAGCCGGCAGCGGTACGCCGTGCCGCGCGTTGAGTGTGCGCGCCAGGCCGAAGGCCAGCGCTGCCGCCCTCGACGGCCGGAGGGCAAAACGATGGTCGGCCTTGGCGCCGGTAACGGTCATGCCGCCCTCGAACACCCAGAGACGATTCATACCATCGCTGGGCCCGTTCACCCGTCGTTTCGCTGCGAATTCCCGGATCGCAATGGGGGCGCTGGAATCGATGCCGAGGAAGTCTTTCTGGAACGAGAGAATGACGTCGGCCCGATCGAACCGGAATCGCGGGCATAGCGCCTCGCCGAAGCACGCCGTGGCGGCGGCGCGCTCGGCGTGCGGAGCCACTGGTTCGAAGGCCACGTGCGCCAGCCCTGGAAGCACGCGCTTGAAATCCGCGATGAGCCCCTTCCGCGTCGGGGACAGCACGGCGCCGGTCACCAGGAGCACCGGCTTGCCCGTATCCCTGGCCTCCTTCAGTGCCGCGACGATCTTTGCCTCTGCCTGGACTCGGTCTGCGGCCTTCCCATCGACAAGCGGCTGCCGCAAGCGATCTGGATCGTATAAACGCAGGGTGTCGGCGATAGCCCGGAGAGACGTCTTTCCTTTGAAGGCGGGGTGTTCATCGTTCCCCTCGATGTGGATTGGCCGCCCCTCGCGTGTGGTCACCAGGACGCTGTACGGGGTGAATCCCTCCTGGAACGTACTGGTGTAGTAGTTGGCAATCCCCGGCACCACGTCTCGAGGCCGCCGCGTGTACGGAACGATCGTCCCCCGGTCGATTTTCGAGCAAGCGCTCACTCCCGAAGCGAACGCGGCAGAGGCGCCGAGGAGCGCCAGGAAGCGCCGCCGGGAGATCTCCACATCTGGCAGCTCGATCGGGTCCATCGCTGTCGGTCTCTTCATCAGTTCGGCTCACTCACCGGTGGCAGGCGTTACAGTTCTCCGCTCCGCGCTCGATCTTCGAGTCCGGCGGCAGGGCCTCGTGGGCATCCCGATGGCAGCCGAGGCAGTTGCCCATACGCATGGACATTTGCTGGTACACCACCTCCATCGTCTGGATCTCACCGTGGCAGGTCTGGCAGGCGATGCCGCCGTTGACGTGCGGCCGGTGGTCGAAATAGACGTGATCCGGGAGGGCGTGAATGCGTTTCCACTCCAGCGGACGGCCCGATTCGTAGATCGCCGTCAGCTTCTGGATGGCGGGGCTGTCGGTCTTGGTAACCCGGTGGCAGTTCATGCAGGTCTCAACGGCAGGGATGCCAGCGTGGCGGGCTCTCGAGACCCCCGTGTGGCAGTACTGGCACGGAATCTTCATGGTTCCCGCATGCAGCCTGTGAGAATACGGAATTGGCTGTTCCGGGGCGTAGCCTCGGACAAATCGGTCCGGCTGCGTCACCCAGCCTACGGCCAGCACGGTCAGCAGAATCGCCCCCGCCCCGATGGGCAGGACACGGCGCGCGAATAGATCGTAACGGTTCAGATCGCCACCCCCACAGTCGTCGCAATGAATCACACACAGGCCCACGTCAGTGGGCAGTTTCTGACATATAATCCCAGCGATCCTGATACGTGTCGGGACCTAGCGCAATACCCCCGATGGTTCAAATCGTCTCTTATGCGCAACAAGCAACCCTTATCCAAACTGAACCGCGGCGATTGCATCCGCGGCAAACAAGAGCACAAAGCCCACCGGCGTGTGGGTTACGGTCCAGTACTCTTCGTTGGCGCGAAGTTATTCGCCGCGCTTCCGGGCAGCCCCGGAATCGGTTACTTGCCGCTCACCCCCACGGATAGGTGTCGTACGGAAACTTCGCACACCCATTGCGTCCGGCTGTCGGGTAATCTTTTTTCGTGATGCCCATGGACCACGAGGCTAGCTCACGAAGGATCATGCACTTGTCGCGTTGGGTCGGCAGTCGAGGATCGGCATCGATGGCCGCCAGCACGCTGGCCCGCGCCACCGCGTCGGGCGACATGCGAACTCCCCCACCGGCGGCGGTATCGAAGACGACAAACTTTGGAGCGACCGCCGTGTTCTCATCCCATGGGGTCCATTCCAGCAGCCGGCCGTCACGGCCGTGGCCGGGGGCACCGGCGTACGCGAACTCGGCCCAGTACGACATCATCTTTGCAGCCAGCTCCATGCGTCCCGGCTCGTTCGCCTTCGTAAAGATCATGTTGCCCGCGCGCCCGAGGTCGAAATGACCGAAGACGAACGGGATCTCGAAGCCGTGGGCGGCGCCGAGCATGACGGAAAGGTCAGCGCCCATCACCCGCGGCTCCTCGTCCCAGTCGAAGCGGTAGACGAACACGCTCGGTCCCTGAACCGCACGCATCGCCGCCGCCGGCTCGTCGGCACCGGTGGCCTTCCACATCTTGGCCACGTACTCCGCGCTCAAATTATAGCGCGGCTCGTCACGCAGCCGCGGAAAGATCCACAGGAGTTTCCGCACCCGCGCCGGATCGCCGAACAGGAACAGCTTGTTCTCGTCGCGGTTGGTGCCGAGCATCACGGGCACGCGGTTGTAGCAATCGGGACGCGCCAGGCATCGCATCGGCTCTTCCTGCGGCAAGACGACACCGTCGCGGAAGAGCTTGGGCATTTCGACCATGCCCATGCCGCGCATCGGCGTGTAGACGGAGAGGATATCGAAGTTCGTCTTGCCGCGCAGGTAGCGCTCCACCGCGGCGTCGTTCATGGCCGCCAGGCGCGTCTGTGCCGCGGTGCGCTCGGTCGCGGTGCCATCCTTGGTCAACAGACGGAGCAGCACTTCGTTGGAGCTGCTGGCATCGCCGGCCTCGGCGGCGTCGGTCAGATTCTCACCTTCCGCCGCGGTGCTCAGGTGTAACCCGCCGCTCTGCACGATGGCACGATGAAACATCCCGCGAGCCCGGGGGGAGAGCAACAGCGTGAACACGTTGGTGCCACCGGCAGATTCGCCGAAGATGGTCACGTTATCCGGGTCGCCACCGAAAGCGGCGATGTTCTCCCGCACCCATTCGAGCCCACGGATCAGGTCGAGCGTGCCGAAGTTTCCAGAGCGATCGAGTTCACTCGTGTCCTGCCCGCGCAAGGCCGGGTGCCGGAACCAGCCGAACGGACCCAGGCGATAGTTCAACGTCACCACGATCACGCCCTCGGTCACGGCCAGGTTCCCCCCGTTGTAGAAGCCGGCCTCGCCGATGGTATTGCCACCGCCGTGGATCCACATCATGACGGGCAGGCGTGCCGTACCATTAGATACGTCGGCCGCAGCGCGGGGCGGCCCGTAGACGTTGAGGTAGAGACAATCCTCGCTCCCCACCGGTGTCTCCGCCGGTCCCTTGACGCCGCCGATCGGGCTGGCGAACTGCGTACACGGCGAACCGAAGTCCAGCGCCTGGCGCGTGCCTGTCCAGGCATCGGGAGGCTGCGGCGCCCGCCAGCGTAGCGCCCCGACCGGCGGCTTGGCGTACGGGATGCCCAGCCAAGCGTGACTGCCGTAGCGTCCCTGGAAACCCACCACCTCGCCCGAGCGTGTCACCCGTCGCGATGTCGCATCAGGCAGGCGCGGCTCGGACTCGCTGCGCGCGCACCCCGATGCGCAAACACTGACAACGACTATGAGCGTTGCCAGCAAGCTGGTGACGGCGGCTCTCAAACGTGGCATTCGCGCCTCCTCTTATTATGGTTCCGTCCCACATATGCGGACTCGCCGATTTCTTCAAGTCTCATCCTCACCACATTCGTGCGCTCCGGCGCTCGGATCGGTATGCGCCCGTTGCTTTCGCTACGTATTCGCCTTAGGATTCCGCGCCTGCTCGGACCGATCCGAACACGCGCGAAGGACGTAGAGGTTGTGGCGATGGAGTCGCGCACGTATCTGGATGAACTCAACCCGGCCCAACGCTCGGCGGTAGAGTACGGTGTCACCGGCGTGGGCGCGGCGTTGCCGGCCGGCCCGCTGCTCATCATCGCCGGCGCCGGCAGCGGCAAGACCAACACCCTGGCCCATCGCGTCGCCCACCTGCTCTTGCACGGCGCCGATGCGGAACGCGTGCTGTTGCTGACCTTCACGCGCCGGGCCGCCCGAGAAATGACCCGGCGAGCCCAGCGCACCTGTGTACATGCCTGCTCCGCGGCTCAGGCCCGACAGATCCGATGGTCGGGAACGTTCCACAGCATCGCCAATCGGCTGTTGCGCCTCTACGCCGCGTCGGTGGGATTGCCTCCTTCGTTCACCGTGCTGGATCGCTCCGACTCCGAGGATCTGATGAACCTGCTCCGCGACGAGCTGGGCTTTTCCAGGAAGTCGACGCGTTTCCCCAAGAAGGCCACCTGCCTGGCGATCTATTCCCACGTGGTCAACACACAGCGGCCCCTCGAGGATACCTTGGCAAGTACGTTTCCGTGGTGTCAACGCTGGGGTGACGAGCTGCGCGTTCTGTTCCAGGCCTACGTCGCAGCGAAACAGCAACGCGACGTTTTGGATTACGACGACCTGTTGCTCTACTGGCATCAGATGATGACGGAGCCCGCCTTGGCCGCTGCCGTGCGCCGGCAATTCGATCACGTGCTGGTGGATGAGTATCAGGATACGAACGCACTGCAGGCCGCGATCTTGCTGGGTCTGAAGCCCGACGGCTGTGGGCTGACGGTGGTGGGCGATGACGCCCAGTCGGTCTTCTCCTTTCGCGCCGCCACCGTGCGCAACATCCTGGACTTCCCCAACCATTTCGATCCGCCGGCCGCGGTCATCACGCTCGAGCGCAACTACCGCTCAACGGCACCGATCCTCACTGCCTGCAACGCCGTCATCGCGCTGTCGAGCGAGGGCTTCGTGAAACAGCTGTTCTCCCGTAGGCCGTCGCAACAGAAACCGACTCTGGTGACCGCCGAAGACGAAGCCGGACAGGTGGAGTACATCGTGGAGCGCATCTTGGACCACCGAGAGATGGGCGTCGATCTCAAGCGCCAGGCGGTGCTGATGCGCGCGGCGCATCACAGCGATCAGCTCGAGTTGGAGCTGGGACGGCGGAACATCCCGTTTGTGAAATACGGTGGCTTGAAGTTTCTCGAAGCAGCTCACGTCAAGGACATGCTTTCCGTCCTGCGCTGGGCGGAGAATCCGCGCGATTCGCTCGCCGCGTTTCGTGTGCTGCAGCTCCTCCCAGGCATGGGGCCGCGCCATGCCCGCGCGGCGATGGAGCATGTCGAGCGGCACGGCTTCGATATCGCCGCCCTCTCGGGTTTCCACGCGCCCACCGCCACCGCCGAAGACTGGCCGGGGTTCTGTGCCCTCTTGCTCCGGTTACGCCGGCACACCACCGCATGGCAAGCGCAGGTGGGCATGGTGCGCACGTGGTATCAGCCGCACCTGGAGCGCCTGTACGATGCGGCACAGGTCCGCTCCGGCGACCTCGAACAACTCGAGCAGATCGCCGCCGCGTATCCGTCCCGAGAGCGCTTTCTCACCGAACTCACACTCGATCCGCCCGACGCGACTGGAGACGAAGCCGGCGTGCCGCACTTGGATGACGACTATCTGATCCTCTCAACCATTCATTCCGCCAAAGGACAGGAATGGGATGTCGTGTACGTGCTCAACATCGCCGATGGCTGCATCCCGTCCGACATGGCCACCGGCAATCCGGCGCAGATCGAAGAAGAGCGCCGCCTGCTGTACGTGGCGATGACGCGCGCCCGCGATCATCTCTATCTGGTGCACCCGCTGCGCTTCTTCACCCGCGAGCAACACCGGCACGGCGACCGGCACATCTACGCCCCGCGCACGCGCTTCATCCCCGACGCCATCCTGGAACACTTCGAGCGCGGCACCCACGGCCGTGTCCACCCCGGGGATTCATCCGCACCACCCGGCACCGGCATCCAAGTTGACGTCGGCGCGCGCCTGCGGGCGCTGTGGAGCTAGCAAG
>DASVHW010000322.1 GCA_036382395.1 Candidatus Binatia bacterium
ACGCCCCGTACCGCTGATCCAGGTCGGTTACGAGCAACTGGTGCGGCAGCCCGAGGCGGAAATGCGGCGCGTGTGTGAATTCCTCGGACTCTCCTTCGAACCCGAAGCGATCGAGTACGGGCGGCACGAACACACCGCCGGCGGGCTCGGCGATCCGATCACCGTCAACAAGCACACCCGGCCGGTCAGCGAATCGGTCGAGAAGTGGACAACAGAGCTGGCGCAGGCACCGGAGAGGCTGCGCATCGTCCGCGAGATGGTCGCCACCATCGATGACGCGGACCTGGAGACCTGGGGATTTCCACGCGCCGCGTTTTTCCAGCCGGTGGAGCACGCGGCGCGGTCCGAGGGCCGGCCGCCGCAGCGGCCGCCGCTTCTGGACCGCTTTCGATTGGAGCGCAGGCTCTTGCTTCTCCTGCGCCGCAACATTCACCACAACGCTTTCGGCCGCCTCGTACGCCGCGTGCGTATGCTCTGCGACGTGCTGCTCCGTGGCTGATACGGGGGCTTCAGAGTCTGTGATTAAATCGATGTCGGGCTTGGCGTGCGCGTACACGTCGGGCGGGAGCACCGCTCCCGCCCTCAAGGGATATGGGTGTTGCGCGCCGGTCTGATTCTTGAGGGCTGGAGCACCGCTCCAGCCCAGCGATTTCTTCACACGCTCTCAGTAATCCGCGCGCTCGCAGACGCGCAACTTGGCGCTGGCGGCACGGGGGTTGGCCGCAATCTCTTCGTCGCTTGGCCGCACCGGCTTCTTGGTCAGGATGCGTACGCGCCCCGCTTGCCGCTCGGCAACAAAAAACTGCTTGACGATGCGGTCCTCGAGTGAATGAAACGCGATCACGGCAAGCCGGCCGCCGGGCGCGAGCAAGGACAGGGCCTGCGGCAGCGCCTCGCTGATGGCATCGAGCTCGTCGTTGACGCTGATGCGCAGGGCCTGGAAGACGCGGGCGGCGGAACGGGCGGCACGCCAGCGCACTTGCGCCGGCAGAGCCGCGGTGATCACACTGAAGAGCTGGGTTGTCGTCTGCACCGGGGCACGTTCCCGTTGCGCCGTGATCGCTCTGGCGATGCGCCCGGCAAACCGTTCTTCGCCGAAGCCGCCGAAGATGGCCTCCAAATCCCTGGCGCTGCGGGAGTTGAGGATCTCAGCGGCGGTCTCCGTCCCCGCGGCATCCGCTTCGAAGCGCATGTCGAGCGGCTCGTCGCGCATGAACGTGAACCCGCGCCCGCTCACGTCCAGATGGAACGAGCTCAAGCCGAGATCGAACACGATGGCGTGCACTGCGGTAAAGTGACGCGCCGCGGCGATGCGCGTCAGCTCGCGGAAGTCGCCGGCAGCAAGATGCAAGCGCCCAGCCTCCACCGCCTCAGTCAACGAAATCCGTACGGCGGTCAGTAACTCGAGATCCCGATCGATGCCCAGCACCTCACCGTCGGGCGCCGTGCGTTCCAGCATCGCGGTGGTGTGTCCGCCGCCGTCGATGGTCGCATCGATGCAACGTACCCCTGGCTGCAGCTGCAAGTAGTCCAGCAAAACGGTGGTCAGGATCGGAACGTGGACCTGGCTATTCATAGTCTCCCGCACTGGGCCCGTCACCGGCGCATCTTCCAAGAAACCGTGATCGTCCTCCGCCTCGAACGCGGGCGATCATGACATCTTCACGCGCGAGGTCAATGCGTAGCGCGCCGGTAAGCGACGATGGCCGATCCACCTTATCTGACCGGCTCACGGGCCGACCGGCGCACCCTGTCGAGCCATTGGCTTGCGTGTGGAGAACCGCGCCGCTAGGAAGTGTACATATGCACCCGGACAGCAGACGGCGGCACGGGCATGGGCGGAACCGACACGCGCCGACCCCGACTCAATCAGCCTCCCGGGCATCCCAGCCATCCGGGCTGGGCCAGCGCCAGGGGATAGATCCTTTCGCCCTGTTTTGCGCCTATCATCTCGGCATCACCGAAGAAGGCGGCTACCGGTTCCAGCACATTCACCAGGTGGCGAAGCGGTTCGGCACCAATGCGGGGGTCATCAAGCAAGTGCTGGCCGATTTCGACATGGATTCGGACACCATCGTGCACAGCACCTTCGACATGGCCGGCGCGCAGGTCGACATCATGCTGGCCCCAGAGGGCATCAACCGCACCGAACTGGCGCGTGAGTTCTTCGCGCAGTTCCGTGCGGCTCCGCGGCGGTCGCGAAACTGGGCCAAGGAATTGGAAGAGGACGCGCGCGTGAACGAACGGATCTTTGGCCCAAGCCGGCGGTGATCAGGTCAGGGTTCGGGGTTCCAGGGTTACAGGCGCAGCCGGCGGTCAACTCACGAAGTCCGCCAATGATAAAGAGCAGCCGCGGGCTTCGGCGCCCGCGATTCGACCCACCAACTCAAAGCCGTCTTTGACCATGCGGCCCAGGTCTTCGGTCAAAACGGCCAGCGCGGTCCCGGCGTTAGCCAAATCGAAGTGACAGAGCAAACCGGTCTCGCCGCTGGCGACTTCGCGGAGGGTACCGGGATCGAGGACGAGCGTCCGCATCCAAAACGGGCCGGCTTTGGCGCGGTGCGTGACACGCCCGCGATACCGATCGCGAATGACGTTATCGTAACACTGCGAGGACAGCTCGGTCATGCCGTACTCGTTGACGCAGAAGTAGCCGGGGATCGCAAAGGTATTCCAGCACGCGTGCAGGACGCCCTGCGCCGACATCGAACGGGGCGCACCTTTGCTCCCTCCCGTGTCCATCAGGCGGCTGCCGTGCGGCAGGCGAAACGTCCATGCGTGCGGGCGGCACTGATCAAAGAAGCGGATCAACGCCCCCGTCGTGGTCATGATGCACACCGGCGTGCCCTCACGCTCGCTCTGTCGCAGTGCCTCCGTAAAACCAGCGAAGTCCAGGCGGTCGGCGGTGGCAAAGCACCCGCTGCCCGAGGAGCTGCCGAACTCTTCCATGGCCCAGGAAACCATTTGCGCCAACGACGATTCGTTGCGATCGGTGCTCGATGGAATCAGCGAAAGCATGCGCGTCTCGGCGACGTCCGGAAAAAGGAACTCCTTCATGCCCGCAACGGCCGCCGCGCGGTACAGCCGCAGATCCGGCACCGCGTGTCGGCCGCGCCGTTCCGCGCCGGCAGTCGTGCCAGTGGTCAGGAAGCTGCGTTCCGCCGGCCCACAGCGGAGCTCGACACTCTTGAACGCCAGCGTCGGCACGGGCGGAATCTCGTTCCAGTGGCGGATGCTTGCCGGGGTTTTCCCTCGTAGCACACACACCCGCCGATACGCCGGGATGGACTCGAACTGGTGGGCGAACACTTCGAGCGCCAGCGTTTCAAACGGTGTCGTCTGCGGAACCGTGATGAAGCCGAGGACCTTGTCGTGAACTGGATGATCTCCGGGCTTCATGACAATTGAAGATGCGCTCCGCTTGCTTTCGTTGCGGCGATCTCAGGAGCGATCCGTCACGTACATCGCCTCGACGTACTCGCGCAACATACGTTCGGCAGTAAACTGAGGGATCAAGGTGCGCATGGCGGTCTTGATCCGCTGGACCCAGCGATACGAAATGCCATCCGCGGCGCGGTCATAGAAGGTCGGGATGACCTCACGCTCGAGCAGATCGAGCAAGGCTGCCGCATCGTGATCATCCTGCGTCTGATAATCAGCGGCCGGTGAGGTGATGGCCCACCCATTTTCGCCGTCGTAGGCCTCTGCCCACCACCCGTCGAGCACGCTCAGGTTCAGGCCGCCATTGAGGGTGACCTTCATCCCGCTGGTGCCGCTCGCTTCCAGCGGCGGCCGCGGCAGGTTGAGCCACACGTCCACTCCGGCGACAATCCGCGGTGCCATGTGCAGATCGTAGTCCTCCAGGAAGACGACTCGCCGGCTGACCTCGGGAACCCCTCTGAGTTCAAAAAACAGGCGAAGGGCTTCCTTCGCTTCATGGTCTTGCGGATGGGCCTTACCGGCCAAAACCAGTTGGATGGGAGTCGGTCCATCAGCGAGCAGGCGCAGGGCGCGCTGCGGAAAGCGCGTCAGGAGATAGAGCCGCTTGTAGGTAACCATGCGCCGGGCGAAGCCGATCGTCAGGACGTTCGGATCGAAAGAGCGGGCGGCAGCGTCGACGAAATCGGAGGTTTCGCCGCGCCCCAGCCGGTCACGGATCGAGCGTTCACGCACGTAGTCGACGAGTGCCTGTCTCTGGGTACGGCGCACTCCCCACAGCTCCTGGTCCGGGATGGCGGCAATCCCTTCTGCAAACGCCGGCGCGGTGAGGCGGCTGTCCCAGTCCGCTCCAAGGTGACGTTCCAGCAGCGCTTGCATCTCCACGGACATCCACGTGGTTGTGTGCACACCGTTGGTGACGTGGGTGATTGGCACCTCCGCTTCGGCGCGTTCGCGCCATAAGGGGTGCCACATCGCCCGCGCCACCTCAGCGTGACGTCGGGACACGCCGTTGGCGGCGCGGCTCGTGCGCAAGGCCAGGGGGGTGATGTTGATGGACTCCTGTTCGTTGCCGGGCACCACGCGACCGAGGTCATAGTAGGTCCCGGGCGGGACCCCCAGATCGTCCATGAGGCCGCCGAGCACCATCTCGACCTCGCTTTGGCTATAGCCTTCATTCCCTGCCGGCACGGGGGTGTGCGTGGTAAACACGGTCTCCTGGCGCAGCAGGGCCAGCGCCTCGTCAAACGTTCGTCCCGTTGCCAGCAAACGCCGGAGGCGTTCGCTGCTGCTCAGTACCGCATGCCCTTCGTTGAGGTGGACCAGTCCGGGACGAATGCCCAGCGCATCCAGGACGCGGACACCGCCGATGCCGAGCACGGCGTACTGTGCCAGGCGTGTTTGTCGGTCGCCGATGTACAGCCGTGCAGTGATCCAGCGATCGATCGGGTGGTTGTCTTCCCGGTCGGTGTCCAGCAAGTACAGCGGCACGCGCCCGACATCGATGCGCCACACCTGGATGCGCACTCGGCGGCCGCGGAGGACCAGGTCAACGGTGAGCGGCCGGTCGTCGGGTCCGGTCACGCGCACGGCGGGCAGGCGTTCATAGTTGGTGTTGACCCAGTATTCGTGCTGCCAACCCGCCGTATCCAGTCGCTGATGAAAGTACCCCTGGCGGTAGAGCAGACCGACTCCCACCACCGGCAGGGCAAGATCTGAGGCCGCCTTGAGGTAATCGCCGGCGAGGACACCTAGGCCGCCGCCATACAACGGCAGCGAGCAGTGGACGGCGAATTCCGAGCAGAAGTACGCAACAGGGCGTTCCGGTGAGATGCCCGTCTGCGCCCAGGGGCGGTTGCGGTCGGCCTGGATGCGGGCGGCCAGTGCCCGAACTTCCTCCACATACGGTTGCTGGTGCGCGAGTTCGAGCAGGCGCCGCGGCGGCACGGCTTCGATCACATAGCGCGGGTTCCACTCGCCGTGCCCCCAGATGACCGGGTCCATCTGGCGGAACAGCTTGGCCCCGTTGGGCAACCACGCCCAGCGATAATTGTAGGCCGCCCGTGCCAGCGGCACCAACGGGCCAGGCAGCCGCTCGGCGAGCTCGGCAATAGCCCGCTCGACATCACGCTGCCCATCATTCGACTGCGGTGTGGTAACCGTCATGACCTTCCTTCCCCCAGCGCATGCAACCCAAACTACCTACGTTGCCGGGCGTAGTGCTGCAAGCATCCGCAGGGCCATTTGTAAAGGCGACCGACCCGGGCGACACCGGTCATGCGTCAACCGGCGCCTTCGACTCTCGACTGCCGACCGGTCGCACAGCGCTTGATTTGAGGAGGGAATCCCGATACGCAACAAGGTTCAACCTGAGGGCGAGTGGGTTGTACGATCATTTGCACTCAGGTTTGTGGCACCGTCGCTCCATACGTCCCCGTCGTCTAGCCTGGCCCAGGACACCGGCCTTTCACGTCGGCAACACGGGTTCAAATCCCGTCGGGGACGCT
>DASVHW010000323.1 GCA_036382395.1 Candidatus Binatia bacterium
GCTCCAGATCGAATCGCTCCGTGCCGTCGAGTCCGAGCCTTTGCGCGCTCACCCCTTCGGGGAGTTGGCAGGGAAAAACGCCCATGCCGATCAGATTGGAGCGGTGGATCCGCTCGAATCCCCCAGCAATCACCGCGCGCACGCCCAGCAGCCGCGTGCCCTTGGCAGCCCAGTCGCGCGAGCTGCCCGCTCCGTAGTCCAGTCCGGCAATCACGATCAGGGGTACACCCTCGGCGCGGTAGCGCTCGGCCGCGTCGTAGATGCCCATGCGCTCGCCGTCGGGTTGGTGCCGAGTGATGCCGCCCTCGACGTCAGGCACCATCAGGTTCCGGATGCGGACATTAGAAAACGTCCCGCGGACCATGACCTCGTGGTTGCCTCGACGCGCACCGTAGCTGTTGAAGTCCTCGACGGAGACGCCCCGATCGCGCAGGTAGCCGCCGGCCGGCGAGGTCGGTTGGATGGCGCCGGCCGGGCTGATGTGGTCCGTCGTGATCGAATCGCCGAAGATGGCGAGCGCCCGCGCACCAGAGATCTCGGCGGACGGGGCGACCGCCATCGAAGGCTCGAAGTACGGCGGCTCGCGGATATACAGCGACGCCGGGTCCCATTCGTAGACGTGCCCCGTCCCGGCGGGGATCTGGTTCCACAGCGGGTTCTGGTGGGCGAAGTCGGCATAGACGCGCCGATACTCGTTGGGATCGAATGCACTCCCAAGGAGCGCATCGATCTCCTGCATCGACGGCCACACGTCGCGCAGGTACACCTCGCGTCCGTCGATGATCGCCAGCGGCTCACGCGTGAGATCGACGTCGATTCGGCCGGCAATGGCAAACGCCACGACCAGCGGCGGGCTCATGAGGAAGTTCGCCTTCACGCTCTGGTGAATGCGCGCCTCGAAGTTGCGGTTCCCCGACAGAACGCTCGCGCCGATGAGGTCGTTCGTCGTGAGCGCCTCTTCGAGCTCACGATCGAGCGGCCCCGAGTTGCCGATGCAGGTCGTGCAACCGAATCCGACGAGGTTGAAGCCCAATTGGTCAAGGAACGGCTGCAGCCCCGTCTTCTTCAGGTACTCGCTCACGACGCGCGAGCCGGGCGCAAGCGAAGTCTTGACCCACGGCTTGACGTTGAGCCCCCGCTCGACCGCCTTCTTCGCGAGCAGGCCCGCGGCCAGCATGACCGTCGGGTTCGAGGTGTTGGTGCACGACGTGATGGCTGCGATCACCACGCGGCCGTGAGCCAGCTCGCAGGTCAACGTGCGTGCGGCCCCTGAGCCCGCCTCATCGAGCCGGTTCGGCGTCGGCCGGTCGTTGATCATCTCGATCTCGGTGAGCATGTTCGTATTCTTCGCGCCACCGTTGGAAACTGTCTCGTGCGATTGTTCGCCGCCGCCCGGCCGGGGCACGGTGGCGTCCCCTAACCGCACCTCAACATGGCGCGCAGCCTCGGCGGCCGACTTGCCGTAGCCGTCGGCGCGCGTCAGCAGCGAGAGGAATTGCTCCTTGAGCTGACCTAGCGCGATCCGATCCTGTGGCCGCTTGGGACCGGCGACCGACGGCTCGACGGCGCCAAGGTCCACGTCGAGCCCGGTCGTGTAGTCGCACTGCCCGCGCTCGGGCATCCCGAACAGCCCTTGCGCCTGGAAGTAGCGGCGCACTGTCTCCACGTGCTCATCGCTCCGGCCGGTCGCTTGGAGATAGCGGCAGGACTGTTCATCAACGGGGAAGAAGCCGATCGTCGCGCCGTACTCGGGCGCCATGTTCCCGAGCGTCGCGCGGTCCGGCACCGACAGGCTCGCGGCGCCCTCGCCGTGAAACTCGACGAGCTTGCCGACGACGCGCGCTTGCCGCAGGAGCTCGGTGATACGCAGGACCAGATCGGTCGCGGTCACGCCCTCACGCAGCCGCCCGTGGAGATGCACGCCGACCACGTCGGGCAAGAGGAGATACACCGGCTGGCCGAGCATCGCTGCCTCTGCCTCGATGCCACCGACCCCCCAGCCGACGACCCCGAGCCCATTGACCATCGTGGTGTGCGAGTCGGTGCCGACCAGCGTGTCGGGGTACAGCACGCCGTCCTTCTCGAGAACGCCGCGCGCCAGGAACTCGAGGTTCACCTGGTGGCAGATGCCGAACCCCGGCGGGACGATCCGTAGCCCGTCGAATGCCTGCGCCCCCCACTTGAGGAAGCGGTAGCGCTCGTCGTTGCGGCGGAACTCCATCTCCATGTTGAGCTGGAGCGCCTCATCCCGGCCGAAGTAGTCGACCTGGACCGAGTGGTCGATCACGAGATCGACGGGAACCAGCGGCTGCACCCGCGCGACGTCATGACCGCGGCGCGCCACCGCCGAGCGCATCGCCGCGAGATCGACGAGCAGCGGCACGCCGGTGAAGTCCTGCAGCAGCACGCGACCGACGACGAACGGTACTTCCGCGGTCCGCGCGGCGCCCGGCTGCCAGCGCGCGAGCTCTTCGACGTCCTCGTCGCGGATGCGTCGGCCGTCGCGATTGCGCAGCACAGACTCGAGGACGATACGGAGGCTCACCGGCAGCCGCGAGATGCTCGCGACCCCGCTCTTCTCGAGCTGGGGAAGCGAGTAGTAGGTACCGGATGCTCCGGAGGGCAGCTGCAAACGCTGGCGGACGTCGATCATGGTTCTCTCATGATGTTAGCGGCAGGATCCCCCCTCGATTCGTCGTGATCTGAGTCCGTAGGCACGGCCGGCGAGCGCGCCGCGCGCATCAGCCTGTACGTGAGCCCCGTGGCGATCACCGCCGGCAGCACGCCCAAGCCGATGAACACCCCGTCACCGGGCAGCCGACACCATTCGATGGTGCGCATGATGCGTTCATTCAAGAACTCGGGACCGCGCGCATGCCAGTAGCCGTTATTGAGCACATCCATGAGTTGAAGCACGCCGCCGGGGAACAGGTTGCTCACAACCATGAGGGCGAGGCCGGCATTCAGGCCCCAGAACGACAACCGGACATATCGTTCGACGCGTGTCCACTGCGCATCGGCCAGCACTTGCCGGCAGGCAAACGCCGACAACGCCATCGCCAGCATCCCGAAGACACCCATCATCGCCGTGTGCGCGTGATTCGGCGTGAGGATGGTGCCGACTTCGAAGTAGCTGACTATCGGTAGGTTGATGAGCAGACCGAACACGCCTGCACCGACGAAGTTCCAGAACCCCACGGCGATCAGGAAGTAGAAGGTCCATTTGTGCGGAACTGCCACCTGCTTCCCGCAGACGTCACACTGCGCGCGCGCGAGCTTGACGAAGTCCCAGGCGTCGAGGGTCAGCAGCGTCAGCGGCACGACCTCCATGGCGGAGAAGGTCGCCGCAATCGCCATGGTGGCCGTGCCTTGGCCGGTCCAGTACCAGTGATGCCCAGTGCCGAGGATGCCGCTGCCCAGGTAGAGTATCGCGTCCAGGTACACGACGCGGGCGGCGGTCTGCGGCGAAACGATCCCGAGCTGGTGGAAGATGGTGGCCACCATCACGGTGACGAAAAGCTCGAAGAAACCTTCGACCCACAGGTGGATGATCCAGAAGCGCCACGTGTCGACCACGGAGAAATGGCTGCTGCTGCCGAAGAACATCGCGGGGAGATAGAAGAGCGGAATCGCCGCCGCGGAGCACAGGAAGAGTGAAGCCAGCTCGCGTCGTTCCGGATCCTGTCGCGCCGGTGCGATTGCTCGAAAGAGCAAGACGAGCCACAGTACGAGGCCAATTGCCAGGAGTACCTGCCATGCCCGTCCAAGATCGAGGTACTCCCAGCCCTGGTGCCCGAACCAGAACCACAGATTACCGAGGAGTTGATTGATCCCCAACAGCTCGCCGAGCAGACTGCCCAGCACGACTACGATCAAGGCGCCGAAGAGCAGGTTGACGCCGAAGACCTGATTGTCCGGATCCTTGCCGCCCAGTGACGGCGCCAGCAACAGGCCGCCGGCAACGTAGGCGGTGGCGATCCAAAAGATTGCGAGCTGCAGGTGCCACGTGCGCACGATGTTGCTCGGCAACCATTGCGACAGGTCGATTCCGTAGAAGCCGCCGGGCTCGGCGCGGTAGTGCGCGGTCGCCCCACCTACCAAGGCTTGCGCGAGAAAGAGCAGCGCGACCAGAGCGAAGTACTTGATGGTCGCCTTCTGGCTCGCCGTGGTTACGCCCGGGAGCAGCTGCGGATGCACATGTTCGGCCTTGCCCTTCCAGCCAAGGAAATCAAAGCGCCCAAACGCGAGCAGCACCAGCGCGGTTCCCGCCAGCAGTGCGATCAAGCTCAAGGCGCTCCACAGCAGCGCCTCGCTGCTTGGCGTGTTGCCGGCCGCCGGATCGTAAGGAAAATTGTTCGTGTACGAGTACGGCTTGCCGGGACGGCGCGCGACCGATGCCCACGCCGTCCAGGCGAAGAACGCGGTGAGCTGCTGCAACTGCGGCGGGTCGTGCAGGTACGACGCCGGCAAGCCGGCGCTCGCGGCGGGTTGCTGGAAGTAGGTTGTCCAGCGCGCGATCTGCTTCCGAAAGCAAAGCACCTCGGGCTCGGTGAAGCGCAATGTCTGGGTCTGCGGATCGTAGCGATTGGCGCGCAACAAGTCGGCGACTTGCGCACCGACCGCGGCACGCTCCGCCGGCCCGAGTGCGGCGAAGCCCGCGTGATAGCCCTGCGCCGCGATCAGCTCTCCTGTGTCGAGGGCAAGGGCGTGAAGATAATCTGCAGAGAAGTCCGGCCCGAGGTACGCACCGTGTCCCCAGATCGTGCCGTTCTCCATGAGGCCGTACTTCAGAAAGACCTGTTGGCCACCGATGATGTCGGCGTCCGTAAAGAGGGTCTCGCCGGCGGGACCGACCACCATGTCGGGAATCGGTGGCGCATCCTTGTAACTCCTGCCGGCGAGCCCCAATAGGATGCCCAATCCGATCACCACGATCAGGATCACCGCGCGGCGCCACCATGGCGACAACGCATCCGAGGTTGTGAGCGTATGCGAATCCATCCTCAGCGAACTCCCCACGAGCCGGCGCATTCACGCGGCGACTCACCGCCACAGCAGGTCTTTGATGAACTTGACCGTCGTTTGGCGGCCCAGTTCCGCGATCGCTCGCGTGAGCGGAATCCCCTTCGGGCACACCTTCTCGCAGTTCTGCGCGTTGCCACAATCGGTGACGCCACCCTCGCCCATCACTGCCTCCAACCGCTCGTCCTTGTTCATGGCTCCGGTCGGGTGCAGGGTGAACAGCACTGCCTGCCCCATGGCTGCCGGCCCCATAAAATTCGAATGGTCATTGACCTGCGAACAGGCTTCCAGACAGCAGCCGCACGCCATGCAGGTCGAAAGAATGTACGCGAGCTCCTGCGTCTGCATCGACACGCGCGGACCTGGCCCAAGGTCGTAGGTTCCACCGATCGGCACCCAGCAGCACATCCTGGTTCACAATGTGCAAGAGGTGGAGCACCAACGCGAGGACCGCGGCTGCGACTCCAGCCATGGCCTCCCAATCCAGGCTGAGCAGGCGACCTAACGCGCGAGGGTGTTTCATCGCTTTTGGTACTTGCCGATCGTTTACTCCGCATGGGTTGTGGGTGTCTGCTCCTCGTGGAAATGACCATGCGCGGACGCTTTCGTCGCCTCGTAGATCCCTTCCACGTAGTGGAGGAACGGAACGTACGCCTGCACATACTTCCTGCCTGCCTCGACATCGTTCTTGTCGTAGGTCTTGTTGCCGTTGGCGGCGGCAAAATGTTCGCGCACTCCATGCTGCACGGCCTCGGTAAGGAGTTTCACGAGCGCGTCCACCGATCCCGTCTGCAGCGCCTGGTCGGCGGCGGGGATGGCCGGCCCGAGGTCGCGCCCCGCAGGCTTGAGACCTGTGTAGGGCGCACCTTCGCCGGCGCGATGGATCCGCACCAGCGTTTCGAAGAAATACATGTCGGCCAGTTCCTTGGCCTGCGGGTTCAACTGTCGGACCGCGACGGTCCGCTCGAACGTCTTCTTGATCTCCGGCTCGTCCGCCTTCTGGACCCAGGGGAGCACGACGTTGACGTTGCCGGTCTCAAGGGCCTGGCGGGCGGCGACGACCACCGGCCCATCCATGCCGTCACAATGCGCCAACACCGGGACAGGTCCAAGAGCGAAAATGGCACACACACCAATGGAGAGTATGAACGATACTTTCATGATCCTTTCTCCTTGCCTGTCACGCTAGCTTTGCTGATCACGCCAGCCTCTTTTGCAACCTTCTCGACGCCAGGCACAACGATACCTGGTCCTACCCCTTTCAGGAAGATGCCGGGCTCGATGACCAGGGAGTAGCGCAGCGGATTGAGGTAGGTGAGCCACTGGGCGATCACCGGCATGTTGCCGATGGGGAACATGAAGCCCGAGAGCAAAACCGTCGGCAAGTAGAAAAACACTGCCATCATCGCCTGCAACCAGTGTCGCCTCCGCGGACGCGCGACACTGGTGCGACCCGGACTCTAGTCCCCTCTCTGAACCGAGGCGCTGGTCGACACCCGTGCGGCAGATCTCAGCCTCTCATAGACCTCTGCCGCCAGCTTTGATGCCACCAGCTTCTGGAAAGACTGGTCATTCATGAAACGCGCGAAGATCTCCTCGTTCTGATCCATGCGCTCGATGAAGAGCGTCTCCAGCAAGCTGTTGAACAGCAGTGAGAACTTATCCTGCGGGTTCACCCGCGCCGCCCGCTGCAGGGCCTCATCCTCGACCGCGGCTTCGAGGA
Source organism: Candidatus Binatia bacterium (assembly GCA_036382395.1). Lineage (NCBI taxonomy): Bacteria > Candidatus Binatota > Binatia (SeqCode) > Binatia bacterium. The sequence continues at coordinate 6,746 of DASVHW010000323.1, forward strand.
TCTGGTCGAAAAACAACTGGTCTGCGTCGGTGAAATCCGTTCCGAATCTCTGGTTCACAAAGTCTATCAGCCGCGACAGCGCCACCGGTTCTTCGCGCACGACTCCGCTGCCGACCTCGCTGGGGCCGTCAAGCGGCTTGCCCTTGTACTCCGACAGACTGATCGACCCCTCGCTGATCTTCTGCAGACGGTAGTACTGCAGTCTGACCTCGTCATCGAATTGGTAGCTCGGGCCGCTCCGTCGCTTCGGTAGCTTCGGCGACAGGTGCCGCAGGAACGTGTACAGCCGCTCCAAGTCAGAGTCTTGGTACGGGATCACCTGGCTCAGAAACGCGTAGAGGTTTCGAAAGGCCGTCAGCTTCCCCCGCCACAGCTCAGCCTCATCCTCGTCCTTCTGCGTCAGGGCACGGAAGCGATCGACCGCCGGATCGAGCGCCGCATTCATCGCCTGGTGATCTGCCGGACTCTGGCGGGCCTTCGGCTTGAAGTAGACTTCGCAGAACCGCTGCACTTCCTCGTGGAGGTAGATTCCGGAGCTGTCCAGGTCCGCCTTCAACTCGTATAAGCGTGCGGGATCGACTGGCTCGCCCATCTGCGCGCCTTCGTAATACTGCGCGAAGGCGTCCTGGATCTCTTTGCGATCGTTCACGAAGTCGAGGACGAAGGTGTCTTCCTTCAGCGGATGAGTACGATTGAGCCGTGAGAGCGTCTGCACGGCCTGCAAACCGGCCAGGCGCTTGTCGACGTACATGGTGTGCAACAACGGCTGGTCGAATCCGGTCTGGTACTTCTCCGCAACCAGCAGCACTTGATACTCAGACGTCGCGAACTTCTCCGGGAGCTCCCGTTCTTTGGTCCCGTCGTTCATTCCCTCTTCGGTGTAGGTCTTGTCCGGGATCTTGTCGTCAACCACCGTTCCGGAGAACGCAACCAGCGTCTTGATGGGGTAGCCCTTCTCCGCGATGTAGCGGTCGAAGCCCTGCTTGTACCGCACCGCTTCGAGGCGCGAGCCGGTGACCACCATCGCCTTGGCCTTGCCGCCGATCCGGTGGCGGGTGAAGGTGTTGAAATGCTCGACCATCACCTCGGTCTTCTGGGCGATGTTGTGCGGGTGCAGGCGCATGAAACGCGCCAGTGCCCGCGCCGCCTTCTTCCGTTGCACGTTCGGATCGTCCTCACACGCCTTCAGCAGTCCGAAGTACGCCGCGTACGTCGTGTAGTGCTTGAGGACGTCCATGATGAACGCTTCCTCGATGGCCTGGCGCATCGTGTAGCGGTGGAAGGGTTCGCCGTTACGCCCAAAGACGGCGAGCGTCTTGTGTTTGGGCGTGGCCGTGAAGGCGAAGAAGCTCAGGTTGGCCTGCCGTCCGCGCTTGGCCATCTCCCGGAACAACTCCGCGAACTCTTCCTGTCCCTGCTCGGCGGCCTCCCTGCGCGCCTCTTCGACCAAGTCTTCGCCACCAAGCACGCCCTTCAACTTCGTCGCCGTTTCGCCTGATTGCGAACTGTGGGCCTCGTCTATGACGACGGCACAGCGCCGCGTCGACAGCACACCGGTGCCTTGGTCGCCACGCTCCTCGGCCATCTTGAGAAGCTGCCGCGATACGAAGGGAAACTTCTGTAGCGTGGTGACGATGACCGGCACGGCGCTGTGTAGCGCTTCGGCGAGCTGGCGGGAGTCAGTTTCGATCTTCTGCACCACGCCTTGCCGGTGCTCGAACTGATAGATGGTGTCCTGCAACTGCTGGTCGAGGACCACCCGGTCGGTCACGACGATGACGCTGTCGAATACCCGCTGCTCGGCGTCGTTGTGCAGCGAGGCGAGTCGGTGGACGAGCCAGCCGATGGTGTTGCTCTTGCCGCTGCCGGCTGAGTGCTCGACGAGGTAGTTGCTGCCCGGCCCTTCTTTTCTTGCCGCATCCACGAGCGTGCGGACGGCTTGGAGCTGATGATACCGCGGAAAGATCATCGTCTCGCGTTTGACCTTGCGCCCGTCCTCAGTGCGCTTCTCTTCGATCTGCAGGTGCAGAAAGCGGGCGAGCAGATCCAGCAGGCTGTCACGCGCCAGCACCTCTTCCCAGAGGTAGGCGGTTCGGTACGTTCGCCCGTGCGGGTCGGGCGGATTGCCTGCACCACCATCGCGACCTTTGTTGAACGGCAGGAAATGCGTCGCGCCGCCCGCGAGGCGGGTCGTCATCAACACCACCTCGGTGTCGACGGCGAAGTGCACCAACGTGCGGTGCTTGAACTCGAAGATCGGCTCGTGCTGGTCGCGATCGTATTGGTACTGACGCTTCGCATTCTCAGCATCCTGGTCGGTGAGCGGGTTCTTCAGCTCCAGGCTCGCGATGGGAATTCCGTTGAGGCTGATCACCACGTCGATCGAGTTGGCATTCCGCGTCGAGTAGCGCAGCTGCCGTGTGATGCCGACACGGTTGGCGGCGTAGCGCGTTTCCAACTCCGGGTTCAGTCCGTGTGCAGCCTTGAAGAATGCCACGCGCAGCGTCCGCCCGTAGCACTTGAACGCATGCCGCAGCGTGGCCAGCGAGCCGTAGGCATCCATCCATTTGCACAGGTCACCGATGATCTGCTCGCCGGTCTTCTCGCCGTGCAACGCCTCCAGCTTCATCCACTCCTTCGGCTGCGTCTCGCGGACGAAAGCGATGACCACCTCGGGAAACACGGCCCGCTCCGGTTCGTACGCTGCCTTGTCCACACTGACATACCCATTCCCCAACAGATGGGACTCGATCACGGATTCAAAGGCCCCTTCGGTGTGACGAGCGGTGATGGTCATTTCAAAACGTCCACTTTTCCCTACGCATCATATCGAGGAAGTCGATGCACGGGACGTGCTCCGCCAGGCATACGTCCGGGATGTAGGTTCGCTGCTTGCGCTTCCCAGCGGTCTTGGTCTTCGCGTGAGTCTCCTGGGTAACGACGGTGAGGCCACGCTCCGCAGCCAACCCGATGACAAAGGGGTCTGCCTGCATCCGACGCTTGGACGTTGAGTCGAGCAAGATCGGGTATGCGGCGGTCAGCTGCGCCGCGCGACGCTGGACCGGCTCGTCAGTGGGGACGAACATCCCCTGTTGTGCGTCAGCCCAGTCGTAGAGCGGATCCTTCTTGCCACCCAGCTCTTCGAGTACGTACTCGGACGCCAGGAGATTGCCTCCCGCAATCAGACGTTCCACTTGTTTTACGAGGCTGGGGAAAATATCCGGTGGGTAGCGGCGGATGTACCAGGTCATGAGGGCGCTGGTGTCGATCGAGTACATGTCCGCAGTTCCCGCCGCGCTATTCGCGCCCGCCTGGTCCAAGCACCAGCTCGCGCTTCAGGTCGGCGAAGTGGTGCAGCTTCAGGTCCAGCGCCTCCGACGCGGCCTGCGGGCTGATCAGATCGCGCTCGAGCGAATCGAGTACAAGTGCCGCGAAGGTCGGGCCGACACGGCTGAGGATGGTATCCACGCGCGATGGGCCGCCGGCGGACTCCTTCTTCGGCCGCTGCTCCCACTGCTTGTCCCACGCCTCTCGCCATTCACGGTAAAACGTCCACGTCGTGCGCCGCAGATTCACCAGACGGGTGAGTAACGCAACCGGACTCACTCGATACCGCCGCGCCAGTGCCTGGATCTCCTCCGTATCCCACGGTGCCGACGCGGCATGATCACGAATACGTGAGTCCGCCAGCATCGTCTCGCGCGGCATCAGTGCGGCGGCCGTGGTGGCATCGGCAAATCGCTCCAGCTCCGACCACTGCGATGCGGAGCGCCGCTCCTCCGCCGCGGGGTGCTCATCGCCGCTGCGTGAGAGCATTACGTGGGTTATCTCATGGAGCAGCGTGAAGGCGCGGGCGAGGGGATGCTCGCGGCTGTTCACGCCGAGGACGGGCAACGGATCGAGAAAGAGCGCCACGCCGCGCATCTCGCGCAACGGAATGCCGGGCACCTGGAAGACCATCAGCCCCAGCGCCTCGGCACGATCACGCCACGTGCGCCAGGCCATGTACTCGTTCGGCCAGTGCAGCTGATCGTCAAGCGGTACCGCGAGCGCTTTGCGCAAACGCCGACCCACGTCCTCGGGGTCTTCGTGCAGCCGGGCGTGCAGGTTGAAACGGGGTGGTTCCTCCTCGTTTTCCTCGAACAGCTCCAACGCCACCTCACGGCGGCGATGCAATTCGCGCAGCGCCAAGCGCAGCTCCGGAGACTCCGCCCCGGGCTTTACCCCAGGCAGGTGGCGGTATTCTGCTGACAGCGGCAGCGTTGCTGGCGGTTCTTGGAGATAGAACACCGGCATCGGCCGGTGGTAGATCGCTGCCAGCCGTTCCGCCTGACGGAGCGTCGGCTGCTTGTCGCCCGACTCCCACGCGCGCAGCTTCTCGACAGGTACACGTACGCGCTCGGCTGCCTCGTCAGGCGAGTAGCCAGCCTCTTCCCGTGCCCAGACGAGCAGCGGGGGATTCACCAGCGCTGGGATCGAAGCAGCCATGACACACAACAACCGAAATAGTACCACCAGCTAGTCAGAGATCACAACCAACGAGCATTGCTGCGCCGGGTGGTTTGGCCGCGCACACCGATGTTGCCGGCTATACGGGTACCCCTCACACGTCGTTACGCAGATCGCTCATTTGAAGCTGCGTTGGACGCGTGCCAACCCCGCTCGAGAGCAGTGGCAATTCGATCTAACTCCTTTATCGCCCGGAGACCCTCCGACTCGACAGCATCGGTGAGGGCGAACGAATCAACGTCGAGCTTTGTCACAACTGGCGGCATCTTGCGGCTGTCGGCGTTGTCGAATGTCTTGGAGGTTTCGCCGTCGGTTTGCCGGCCGTAGAGCTTCACGATCTCGGCGATCTGGTTGCCGGTGATGTGACGGCGCTTGTCACCGAGGCTGCGCTTGTTGTCCTCGCTGCCGCCCGCCGTCCAGACGTCACGGGCATCGAGGAGCTGGATCTTGCCCTTGCGGCGCTTCTCCTTCCGGTTGGTAACGATCCAGACGTAGGTGCCGATGCCGGTGTGTGCCGATGCCGGTGTTGTAAAACATCTGTTCCGGAAGCGCGACAATGGCTTCGAGCCAGTCGTTCTCGATGATCCACTTACGGATGTCGCTTTCGCCCGAGCCCGCGCCGCCGGTGAAAAGCGGCGAGCCGCTGAACACGATCGCTACGCGTGAGCCGTGCTTGTGCTGCTCGGGCTGAACCGGCTCGAACTTGCTGATCATGTGCTGGAGGAAGAGCAACGAGCCGTCGTTGACGCGGGGCAGCCCGGCGCCAAAGCGGCCGGCGAAGCCGAGCTTCTCATGCTCGCGCACGATCTCCTTCTGCTGTTTCTTCCAGTCGACGCCAAAGGGCACGTTGGCGAGGAAATAGTCGAACGTCTCGCCCTCAAACTGGTCTTCGGTGAACGAATCGCCGAACCGGATGTTGTCGCCGGTGCCGTTGTGGTCCACCTGTTTGATCAGCATGTCCGACGCGGCGGTCGCGAACGCGCGTCTGTTGTAATCCTGCCCATACACAAACAACCGCGCTTCGGCGTGGTGATCGCGCATGTAGTTCTGCCCTTCCGCCAGCATGCCCCCGGTGCCGCAGGCGCAATCCAGCAGCTTACGAACGGTTCCTGACCGTGACAGTAGGTCGTCGTCGTGGAGGAAGAGCAGGTTGACCATCAGGCGGATGACGTCACGGGGCGTGAAGTGATCACCGGCGGTCTCGTTCGCCAGCTCGTTGAAGCGGCGAATGAGGTTCTCGAAAAGCAGACCCATCTCGATGTTGTCGACGGCATCAGGGTGCAGGTCGATCTCGCAGAACTTGGAGACCACGAGGTAGAGGATGTTGGCCTCGCGCATCTTTTCGATCTCGTTCGAGAACTCGAAGTACTCGAAGATGCGGCGAACGTTGGCGGAGAAGCCGTTGATGTACGAGGTCAGGTGCTTGTCGATGTGATCGGGGTCGCCCTTCAGCTTCTCGAACGTGAGCGGGGAGTGGTTATGAAAGCGCTGCCCCGCAGCCCGGTTCAGGAGCCGGTCCAACGCATCGTCGCCGAGCTTGCCTCCTTTGCGCTTCGCGTGCTCGGCCAGCACCTTCTCCTTCGTCGGCGCCAGCACACAGTCGAAGCGGCGCAGGACGGGTCATCGGCAGCATGACCCGCTCGTACTGCGGGGGCCGGTAGGGACCGCGTAGGAGGTCGGCGATCTGCCAGATGAAGCTACTCAGCTCGTGGTGGTTGGGCATGCCGAGCGGGAACTATCAAAGACTGGGGCACATACCAAGATCCAGCCGATTTAGCCGAGCGGCCGGTGCAATATCGCCGTTCGACTGTGGCGCTCAGGCCACTGCCGCCGGGCGCGCTTCCGGCAGGACCGTGGCGGGAGCCGGTTTGCCCGCGGGCTCGCGGGCCAGCACGGGACGGCCCGGCCGCCAGTTCTTGAGATCTTCGAATAGCGAGTACGCCACCGGCGTAAGCAGCAACGTGATCAGGAGGCACAGGGTTTGCCCGCCCATGACGACGATGCCGATGGAGCGGTTGGTCATCGCGCCCTCGCTTGCCGAGAAGACGAGCGGCACCATGCCCGCAACCAACGAAATCGTCGTCATCAAGATCGGACGCAGCCGCTCGCGGTTGGCCTGGATGATGGCATCGGACATCGGCAGACCCGCCGCCCGCAGCCCGATGGTGTGGTCGATCTGGAGAATGGCGTTCTTCTTCACCACACCAAAGAGCAAAAGGATGCCGAGGGCACTGAATATGTTGAGCGTCGCACCCACCACCATCAAGGACACCAGGGCGAATGGGACCGCCAGCGGCAAGGACAGCATGATGGTGATCGGATGCAGGAAACTCTCGAACTGGCTCGCCAGCACCATGTACATGAAGATGACCGACAGCAAGAACGCCACTTGAAAACCGGCTACGGTCTCGTTCATTAGCTTGCCCATGCCGGTTACGCCGGTGCGGTAGCCGGGTGGGATATCGAGTTGCTGGACACGCCGGTCAACGGCCTGCAGCGCATCGCCCAACGCATACCCAGGGGCCATGTTCGCCAGCAAGGTGATCTGGCGCTCGCGATTGTGCCGGTCGATCTCTGTCGGCCCGGTTCCGCGCACCGTATCCACGATGCTGTCCAAACGTACGCGCCCGAGCTTCGTTGACGGCACGAACAGCTGGCCAAGCGCCTGCGCATCGGCGCGATCATCCGCTTGCAGGCGCAACCGCACGTCATACAGATCGAGGCCGTCCTTGAACATGGTGACTTTGTCGCCGTTGACCATCGTGCGCAGGCTCAAGGCGATGTCGGCCGGCTGCACACCGAGGTCCGAAGCCTTCGCCCGGTTGATGCGCACCTGCACCTCGGGCTTTCCGGGTTCCGACGTCGAATCGATATCGACGATGCCGGGGGTGGAAGCCATGATGTCACGCACCTGATTGGTCAGGCGTTCGAGCAGGTCCAGGTCGGGGCCCTGGACGTTGTACACCACTTCCGCCGAGCGCATGCCACTGCCGGACATCTCTGGCGGCTGGTCGACGCTGGCGCGGACCTCGGGATAGTTCCGGACGATCTCGCGCGCCTTGATCATGAGATCGAACTGGCTCACCGAGCGTTGATCGAGCGCTCTCAACACCACCACGATCTGCGCCGTGGTGACGGAGTCGGTCTCCGGTGAGCCCACGTTCACCGTCACGTGCTCGACTCCCGGAAGCGGCTGGATCTGTCGCTCAATCTCGCGCACCACCGCATCGGTACGCGCCAACGTATAGCCCTGCGGCGCCTTGATGTTCACCTCGAAGCCGCCAATATCGTCCGCCGGGATGAAGGCCATGCCGACGAAACGCGCAACGAGCGGAATCGAGGCCATGGTCAACAGTGCGACGAGAACGACCAGCCAGCGGTGCCGCATCGCAAAACGCAGCAGGGTCGTATACCCACGATCGATGGGCCGGAAGAACCAGGCCTCGCGTGACGGGGCCTTGTGCGCGTCGTGCTTGAGAAAGCGCGAGCACAGCATCGGCGTGAGCGTGAAACCGACGACCAACGACACCAAGATCGCGCACGCCATCGTCAGGCCGAAGCTCTTCAGAAACGACCCCATGATCCCGGGGATGAAGGCGACCGGGAGGAAAATGACCACGAGGGAGAGGGTGGTGGCGCTGACCGCGAGACCCACCTCGGCGGTAGCGGCCCGCGCCGCTTCGAAGGGAGACATGTCCTTCTCTTCAATGAAGCGGAAGATGTTCTCCAACACCACGATGGCGTCGTCGATCACGATGCCGACTGAGAGCGTCAGCGCCAGCAGCGTCAGCCAGTTCAGGCTGAAGCCCATGATCTTCATCAGCGTGAAGGTGGTCACGATCGAACAGGGGATGGCCACGGCGGCAATGACGGTGGCGCGCAGGTTCCCCATGAACAGGAAGACCACGATGCTCGCCAGGAACGCCCCGACGATCAGGTGCTTCTGCACCTCCTTCACCGCCCCGCGGATGAAGTACGCCTGGTCGCGGGTGACCGCCACCCGCACTCCGGGGGGCAAAGTCTTGCGGATCTCATCGAGCTGTTTCACCACAGCATCGACAGTCGCCACGGTGTTGGTGCCGGACTGTTTGCGCACCTGGAGCGTCAATGCGTTCTGGCCGTTGTACCGCGACAGCGATCGCGGCTCGACCACCCCGTCCACGACGCGGCCGATGTCGGCTACGCGGATCTGGGTGCCCTGACGGTTGGCGACCACCAGCTGTTCGAAGTCCGCCACCGTGGCCACGCGGCCCAGGGTGCGCAAGGTCGCCTCGTACTGGCCATGCCCCACCCGGCCAGCCGGAATCTCGATGTTTTGCGAGGCCAGCGCCCGCGCCACCTCGCCGATCGTGAGGCCGTATGCATTGAGCCGGTGCGCGTCGATCGTGACCTGCACTTCCCGATCGCGACCGCCGATGATTTTGATGGCGCCGACACCCGGCAAACTCTCCAGCGCTTCCTTCACCCGCTTCTTGGCAATCTCCGTCAGTTCGCGGAGGTCACGGTCTCCCGACACCGCCAGCAGCAGAATCGGCGTGAAGTCCGGATCGAACTTCTCGACCACCGGCGGGTCCGTGCCTTCCGGCAGGTCTTTCAAAACGGTTCCGATCTTGTCGCGCACATCCTGCGCCGCATCCTCCAGGTTGCGCTCCATCAGGAAGAGGATGATCACGCGCGAGAAGCCATCGAGGGTGACCGAACGCATTTCGTCGATGCCGTTGACGGTATTGACCGCTTCCTCAACCACCTTGGTGACGCGCGCTTCCATCTCCTCCGATCCCGCGCCCGGAAGCGTCGTGGTGATGGCGACGACCGGGATGTCGGTCTTCGGGTACAGGTCGACGACCAAGCTGCGGTACGAGAAGATGCCCATCACCACCAGGGCCGCGATCCCCATGGTGGCGAACACCGGGCGGCGAACCGAAATGTCGGCGAGAATCATGGACGCAGCCTCCGGACCGTGGCCGTTCCCTTGCGTACCGGGCGACTAGCGCTCAGCGCTTGCAGGATGTCGTGGGTACCCTGCTGGTAGACTCGCAAACTACCCCTGCGCTCCGTCGCCCACTGGGTCACAAACGAGTCGATGGTTCCCAGGAGCGACATGGCCAGTAACTTCGGCTCGATAGGCGGCAGACTGCGCTCCCGCACCGCCAGCCGAGACAGAGCCGTGACCTCGCCGAGAAAGGCCTGCATGCACTCGAACACGCGCTGGCCAAACTGCGGCAGCACATTCCACTCGAGGCCGTGGGAAGCGGTGACGTAGACGCGGAAGGCGCGCTCGTGCTCGGCGCAATAGGCGAAAATGGCGTCCACCGCGGCGTGCAACTTGTCGATTCCCCTCGGCGCCGGGGCGACGTGCGCGCGTACGCAGCCGCGCAGCTCCTCCATCCGCCGCTCCAGCAGCGAGGTGTAGAGGTTCTCCTTGTTGCCGAAGAAATTGTACAGCGTCCCCACGGAGACCTCCGCGCGCTTGGCGATCTCGTCGACCGAGGCGCCGTGAAAGCCGCGCGCGGCGAGCACCGCCTCGGCCGCCTCGAAGATGATTTCTTGACGGAGGGCGAGTTCGCGCTGCTTGCGGGAAGATCGGATCATGCTTGAACCATCGCTCATATAATGAACGATCGTTCAACTTATCCCGGCATCGCGCCAGGGTCAAGTCGCCGTGCGGCCCAGATCAGCCGCAGTTACCCTTGAGCCGAATTCGGTACCGGCAATTCTGCGAACCGGTGGCCACCGTCTCCACGGTTTCCACCTCCACCGGCGTCTGGGCGACGGTTGCGAACAGGCCTTGCACCCAGTGCGCGCCGCAGCTGCACAGCTTGGGATCCAGGCGAACCACTTTGCGCCGCACGAACGGGCAGACGCATTCGCCGTGGTGTTGCTCGATCCAGTCGATGACGTCGCCCTGTCGCTGGATATCGACCTGGCTCGGCCCGGCGGTGCGCATGGC
>DASVHW010000324.1 GCA_036382395.1 Candidatus Binatia bacterium
CCGGAATCGTTACTGCATAGCCCAGGATGGCGGGAAAGATCAAAACCGCGGGTCGAAAGAGGCTGGCCGTGGCACTCCACTCAGTACCCCGGCATCGCTTCCACCTGACCAACCCAACGGTCTCCTCGCAAGCGCGCAAACCGCTGCGCCGCCACGTTTGAACGGCCCTGCCGCAGAGGGGCACGCTGCCAGCGTCTCGATGATCAGCCGCATTTGGTGTAGAACGCGTCGCGAGATTGGACGAGTGAGTCCTGAAGGAGGAACGGTTCATGACGCTGCAAGACATCGACTTCGATCTGTCGGAAGAGGAACGGAACATCCGCGACCTGGTGCACCGGTTTGCGGAGGAGGTCATGCGGCCGGCGGGACAGGGGCTCGATCGCCGTTCGGCGGAGGAGGTCATCGCCCGCAATTCGATCTTGTGGGATGTCCACAAGAAGTGGGACGACCTCGGCCTCCGCGTGCTGACGGGCGGGGAATCGGAGTTTACGCCCGCGCAGCTCGCCCGGCTGAACTGCATTGTCACCGAGGAGCTGGGTTGGGGTGATGCCGGGCTGGCGATCAGCATCGGTGCCGCCGAGTTTCCCGCCATGTTGGCGCAGACCTCGCAGAACCCGGACCTGGTGTCGGCGTTCCCGGTGAACAAGATGGGCTGCTGGGCCGTCACGGAGCCGGATCACGGCAGTGACTCGCTCGACCTGAGCGACAACGGCAAGCGTCCGGGCCTGCAGAAGCCGAACTGCGTCGCCCGCCGCGATGGGGACTTCTACGTCATCACGGGCCAGAAGGCGGCATGGGTATCGAACGGCCCCGTCGCGGAGACTGCGGCGCTGTACACTGCCGTGGACAATGGCGACGGGGTCAACGGTTGCGGCGTGTTCCTCGTGGACCTGACTTCGCAGGGAGTGTCACGCGGTAGGCCGTTGGAGAAACTCGGGCAGCGGGCGCTGCCGCAGGGAGAGGTGTTTTTCGACGCGGTCCGCGTCCCGATGATGAACATGGTGATTCCCCCGGAGATGTACGCCATGGGGATGGAGCTGACGCTGTGCACGGCCAACGGCTACATGGGGTCCACCTTCGTGGGCTGCGCCCGGGCCGCATTCGAGATGGCGCTCGAATACGCCAAGCAGCGCGTGCAAGGGGGCGTGCCGATCATCCAGCACCAGGCCATCAAAATGAAGCTGTTTGAAATGTTCCGGAAGGTCGAGGCCGCCCGCTCCCTCAACCGGCGCGTGGTGCTCTACAATACCGTCAACAACCCGTTCTTTGGTGCGGCCCCGGGTAGCTTCCCCGCCGTCCAATACGCCATCGCGTCGAAGGTGACCTCGACACAGACGGCCTTCGAAGTGGCAACGGAAGCGCTGCAGGTGTTTGGCGGCAACGGGTTGAGCCATGAGTACCCCATCGAGAAACTGCTGCGCGACGCACGGGCGTCTCTGATCGAAGACGGGACCAATGAAGTGCTCGCGCTGCATGCCGCGGAGAAGCTCTAGCGAGGCCGCGGCCTCGCGCATATGGCTGATGGCGGATGGCATATGGTCAGGAACCCATAAGCCATATGCCATATGCCATATGCCAGAACCGGCGCTATCCTACTGGCTCTGGCCGAGACGCAGGTAGGTGCGGAACCACTCAAGCGCCAGGTTGATGGCGGTGGTACGGTGCGGCAGGTCGTAGATCTCGTAATGGCCGATATCCAGGATCTCCAGCCGCTTGGGCTGCCCGGCAGCCGCATACAAGTGACGCAGCTCGCTGACTGGGGCCGCGGTGTCATGCCGGGCGCCAATGAGCAGGAGTGCCCGCGGTGCGATCTGCGTGACGACCCGCTCGGGCTCGTACTCCATAATGCGATCGAGCGCTTCGAGTGGAAGCTGGGTGGCGAGCTGTGGAAGCGCCTTCAATCCGGCGCCGAAGGCCACCACGGACTGCTCATCGTTGAGCACCATTCCTGGGTCGATGAGTGTTGACACACCGGTCTGCACGCGTTGCGCGGCATCGGCAGCCAGCATCTGACGGAGGTGCTCCATCTGCTCCGGATCGGCCTTCTCCCGCATGACTCGCGGCAAGCTGCCGAACCCGACCTGGCCGACGACACACTGCGGGCGCGGATCGATTCCCGCGGCCTGGATCACGTTGGCGCAGCCGAAGCTGGTGCCCCAGAGACCGATACGCTGCGGATCCACCCCGGATTGCACACCGAGGAACGTGATGGCGTTGCGAATATCTTCAACCTGCTCTTGCGGCACGAGTCGGCCGCGCGCGCCATCGCTCTCACCGAAACCGCGGTAGTCGAAGGTCAGCACCGCGAAGCCCGCGGCGCAAAAGGCCTCGGCGAACGGCGGTAACAGCCATTCCTTTATTCCGGTGAAGCCGTGGCAGATGACGATGCCAGGACGCGGCGCCTCGGCGCGCGCGCCGTCCGGCGACCACAGCACCGCTGCGCACTTCGTGCCGCAGCTGAAGAAATCTGTCGGACGTGGTTTCATCGACTTGCCCTCCGAACGCCAACCACCCTACTCGCCGGTGTACTCCGGCAGACCTTTCCCGCTCAGAAAGCGGGCACGCGCTTCCGTGGGATCGCGCCGCGCCAGTTCGAGGTAGGCCTGCATACCGACTCGCGCATCGCGCGAGCACATGACCTTGACGAAGCACTCGCGCTCGATGGCCAGGCCGCGTTCAAAATCCGCATCGCCGCCCTCGTACACGGCACGCTTGATCATTGCCAACGCCTTGGGCGGCTGCTTCGCCAGCTGTCGCGCCCAGTCGAGTGCGATGCCCATGAGGTCATGTTCCGGAACCACCCGGTGCACCAAGCCGAGCGGCGCGGCCTCGTCGGGTTGGTAGACGTTGCCGAACAGCATGACCTCGAGGGCTTTGGCCGCACCGATCAGGCGCGTGAGCCGCTGCGTCCCGCCGCCGCCGGGCAGGATGCCCAAGCGGCTCTCCGGCAGCCCGATGAGGTACGGACCGCTGGCGGCCAGCCGGAAATCGCAGGCCAGCGCCAACTCGAAACCGCCGCCCATGCAGTCCCCGTTAATGGCCGCGATGACCGGTTTGGGGAGCCGCTGCACACCGCTCAACAGGGCGTGAAAAGCGGCCAGGCCCTCGCTGCCGCTTTGCCGATACTGCTCGGGGTCGGAAGCGAAGTGCGCCAGTTCCTCGACGCTGAAGTGCGTGATGAATTTTCCTTTGATGCCGCCGGTCAGAACCACGCATCGGACGGTGCGGTCACCCGCAAGTTCAGCCGTCAACTGAGCCAGTTCGAGCGCCATCGCCCCAACCAGGTAGTTCATCGGCGGGTTGAATATCGAGCAGACAGCAACGCCATTCGTCCGCTCCACACGAAAATACTCCATAGGATTCCTCCTTCAGACGGGGGTCACGGGCGGCCTGGAGTCCGTCCGAACGCAGGGCGTGTTGGTCGTTGCGGTGGCGCCGGGGTTTTGTTGGGAGCGGGGCAGAGGTCGCTGATCACGCATTCGTAGCACTTCGGTTTGCGTGCGACGCAGATGCGGCGGCCGTGGAACTGCAGCAGATGACAAAAATGAATCTGCTCAGGCCTCGGCACGATGGCCGTGAGATCGGCTTCGATCTTGTCGGGATCGTCGTGCCGCGTGAATCCGAGCCGCTGTGAGAGGCGCATCACATGCGTGTCCACGCCGATCGCCGGCTCCCCAAAGGCGTTGCCAAGCACGATGTTGGCGGTCTTGCGTCCGACCCCAGGCAACGAGATGAGGTCCTCCAAGGTATCCGGCACCCGGCCGCCAAATCGCTCGATCAGCTGCTGGCAGCAGCGCTGGATGGACTTGGTCTTGTTACGAAAAAACCCGGTCGGCCGAATGTCCGCTTCCAGCTCCTCCGCTGGGGCGTGAGCGTAATCCGCCGGAGTTCGGTATTTCTTGAAGAGCAGAGAACCCGTCACTTCGTTGACTTTCTCGTCGGTGCATTGTGCGGCGAGAATCAGGGCGACGAGTAATTCGAACGGCGAAGAGAAATTCAGCGCCAGCTTCGCGTCCGGGTGGGCTTTCTTCAATCGGACGATGATCTTCCTGATCCGTTGCCCGTTGTTGATGGGGGGCTTCGCTGCGGCTCGCATCGCACCATCCATTGTGCCAGAGCGGGCTTCCCTCGCGATCGTATCGGGTCCGGCTCGGACTGCGGCAATGTACTCAAGCACGCTACCGCCCGCAATGGCTCCGGTACGTCACTTGACAGTAGCGCAGGAGACAGTAGGATCAATCCATGACGGCACCGGTCACTCGGAATTGCTCACCAGCCCACAGGCCCTCACCGAGCGTGGTGCGGGGCTGAACCCGCCCAGCCGCCAATCACCTTCCATGAAACGCATGCGATTTCTGCTCCTGCTGGCTGCATGTGGCGCGTTGGGTCTCATGGTCGCGGTCTTTCGCCCAGCGGCCGAGGAGGTGGACGAGGGCGAACCGTCAACGGTCAGTGAATCCGACGTGCAAGTCTACATCAAGGTCTACACGGCGATGCAGGACGATCATGACCTGACGGTCGACAACGCCGTCACGCCGCACCACATCTCGCTCGATGACTTCCGCCAACTGGAGCGGCGCATTCAGAACCAGCCCCGGCTCGTCGACCGTGTACGGGAAGCGCTCCTGGAAGATCGCAGGGCACACTCGGCCTTCGCTGAATCGGCCACGCCGACGCCGGTGCGGACCCCCGAAGCAAAGCCGCGGCAGCACAAGAAGAAGTAGGCTGTCGGGATTCGATGTTTGTGGACGTGAGCTGCAAGAAGTGCGGCCACCGCAAGCGGCTCGACGTCGGCCAACCGCGTGCCGGTCAGCCCATGGAGGAGCACCTGCGCTTCCTTCTCGACCGCCTGTCGCATCAGCCGAGCTTCGACTGCTTCGGCGGCCACTTTGAGCTTTCGCCACCCGTGCCTGGCTTTTGGGAGGTACACTGGGATACACTTGCTAACTCCTGAATCGGCCCTTTTTTCAACGCTTGCACTCGCCGCGTATCCCGTGCAGACTTTGATTGCTGGTCTCCGTAGTAAAAGGAGCAACAAATGCCCGACGATAGTAACCAATCCACTGCGGTCGATCCGCAGGAAGCGCTACGGATGCTCGACGAGGCTCGTAGCCGTCTCCGCACGGTGATCTGGGCGCTACACGGGATGCATCAGGATCTCGGCGCGCTGACGGTCGATGACCTCGCCGACATTGAGCATCTTCTGACGGAGATTCTCGATAGCGCTCTCACGCCATCGTACGAGGCAATCAGTCAGCTCCTCGGCACGGGATCGGGCGGCACCGTAACAACCCACTAGGCCGCGCTTCCTTCTGGGCTTTCCAAACCTCGCCGCCAGCGCACACCGGCGACGGGAGCGTTCGCATCGCGGGTTCATCGTGTGCGGTGTTCACCGCGGGGCACCGTCTCCCAGCACCCAGATCCAGATGGCACCGAAAGACACCCGGCAAGCCACGCGCACGGTTTCGCGCCAATCTGGCGCCGGGCTGCAGGCAGTATGCGCCGAGGTCATCGTCTGCCGTCGTTGCCCGCGCTTGTTAGACTACCGCGAGCACGTGGCGCGCGAGAAACGGCGGGCGTTCCGCGACTGGGAGTACTGGGGGCGGCCGTTGCCGGGGTTCGGCGATCCGGCAGCCCGGATCATGGTGATTGGCCTGGCCCCCGCCGCGCACGGCGGCAACCGTACCGGACGCATTTTCACCGGCGACCGCAGCGGCGACTGGTTATTCGAGACCCTCTATCGATTCGGTTTCGCCAGCCAGCCGACCTCGACGCACCGCAACGACGGCCTGCGCCTCACGGATACGTACATCAACGCAGCGGTGCGGTGCGCCCCTCCCGATAACAAGCCAACCAGGGAGGAGGTGAATAATTGTCAGCCGTATCTGGCACGTGAGCTGCAACTGCTCCGCAATCTGCGCGTCATCATCGCGCTGGGACGCTTGGCGTTCGACGCCTACCTGTCCACGCGCCGTGCCCTCGGGCAGCCGGTACCGCCGCCACGGCCACAATTCGCTCACGCCGAGGTGTACGAGCTTTCGAACGTCTGCCTGATCGGCTCCTACCATCCGAGCCAACGCAATACGCAAACAGGCATGCTCACGCATGAGATGTTCGACCGAGTCTTCTCCGCCGCGCGGCAGCTCCTGCCTCCCTCCCTTTCACCCTCCGAGAGACGGCCAGGGTGAGGGCTCGGCAGCGGTGGACAATGCGGCGCAGTGAGTATACACCCTCGCGCCTGATGTCCACGACCTCGCGCCCCCGGAGCGGGGCTCAGGGTGCTGCTCTCCCGCTGCACTCATTGCATACGCGTCTGGCCGCAGCCGGGTACACGCCGGAGGCGCTAAAGCATACGCTCGGCATCACCCAACCCGACGACGTCGGGTTCCTCAATCACGCCCCGGCGCTGGAGCGCGTCAGGGACGACCGCACTGCCGCAGCGACTTTGATTCGATTGTTTTTCCTCGAGGATCAGGAAACCGAGCGACGCGTTGCGACGGCGCTGTCCCGGAAGCTCTACAAAGAACTCGTCGGCGCCGGCCTCCTGCGAAGCTGTGGCGGGGAGGTCTGTGCTCAGTTACGCATCGATCCGGTCGACGACCAGTATTTCCTGGCTGACAGACGCTTTCGTTCGCTCGTCCCCAAAGCCTTGCAGTTGCCGGGACGTGATCCCGTCTATCCGCCGAGCAGCGACTCCCTGATGCTCCGCGAGGCGATCATGGCACCCAACGCCCGTCGAGTCCTGGACCTGTGCACCGGCTCCGGCGTACAGGCCTTGCGGCAGGCGCACGCCGCCGAGCGGATCGTCGCCGTGGATCTCAACCCGCGCGCCGCGGCGGTTGCCCGGCTCAATGCCTCACTCAACGACGCCGCTCATGTCGATGTGCGCCTCGGTGATCTGTATGCGCCCGTTGGCAACGAGCGCTTCGATCTGATCATCGCCAATCCGCCGTTTGTCGCCTCGCCCTACAGCGGTGGTCCGGCCTACCACTCCGGCGGACAGACCGGCGACAGCGTGCTGCGACGCATCATCGCCGGGTGGACAACGCATCTCGCCCCAAGCGGCCGGGCCTTCGCCATCACTCATCTCGCTGTGCGAACCAGCGAAGAGATCGAGACGGTCGCCACGTCATGGTTCCGTCGATTTTCCGGCCGTGCCGTCGTGTTGGTGCTCGAGCGGGGCACAGCCGTCGATCTCGCCGCCGCGCAAGCGCTCTTCGCGCTGAATCATGGGCTAGCGGCCTATGCGCGAGAGGTGCGGCTGTGGGTCGATCACTTGCGCCGGCTTCGCATTCATATAGTGGCGCTGTTGCTCGTCGTGGCGGAACGCAGTGACCGGCAACACCTCGAGGTCATCGAAGCGCAGCCTCGCATCCTTCCCATCCCGTTGACGCCATCGGTACCTGACCGAATCGCCAGCTGGTTGGGCGACGCACTCGGCGTCCGGCCGACGATCGCCAACCCGGCTAGGTGATGTTCCGGTATATTTTCTTCATTGCGGGTTTTGTAGACCACCCGCAGCCTGGCGTCGAGACGCCTCCCCTGCCCTCTTCCCTGCAGCCGTTTGGCACGCGGCTACCCACTTGACGGGATTCGTCCGTCGGCATACGTAAGCCTTCCCGAAGAAGAACTCTGCCACCCGGCACACGGAGGAAATATGACCAGAGCCGCAGTGATGTACAACTACAACGAACCGCTGAAAATCGAGACCGTCGAGCTCAAACCGCCACGGGAAGACGAAATCGTCGTCAAGGTTGTGGCCAGTGGGATCTGCCATTCCGACCTATCAGTGATCAAAGGCAACTTGCCGTTGCCACCCCCAGTGGTCCTCGGCCATGAAGGCGCCGGGATCGTCGAAGAAGTCGGCAAGGGCGTAACGGACCTGAGGCCGGGCGATCACGTCGTCCTGTCCTGGGTGCAGAGCTGCGGCAAGTGCCACTACTGTATCGCGGGGCGGACCCACCTCTGCGAGTGGGGTTATCAAGCCATGATGCAGGGCACGGAGGGCGTGTTCCTCAAGGATGGCATGGAGATCAACCGGATGATCGGCGTCGCTTCGTTTGCCGAGCGAACCGTTGTCCGCGCTGCCGCGGCCATCAAGATTCGAGAAGACGCGCCGCTGGATAGGGCTTGCCTGGTCGGCTGCGGTGTGATGACGGGCGTAGGTGCCGTGATGAATACGGCGAAGGTCCGTCCCGGCGAGACTGTGGCGGTATTCGGTTGCGGCGGAGTTGGCTTGAACGTCATCCAGGGCGCCGCACTGTGTGGCGCCGCAAAGATCATCGCCGTGGATCTCGTCGAACAGAAGCTCAAGTGGGCGAAGGAGTTCGGGGCCACCGACCTGGTGAACGGCAAGGACGTGGATGCCCCCGACGCCATTCGCAGCCTCACGGACGGCCTCGGCGTGGATTACGCCTTCGAGGTCATCGGCGCGCCCGCTCCGATTACCCAGGCCTTCATGTCCCTCAAGCGTGGAGGCGCCGCGGTCATCGTCGGTGTCCCACTCTTCGGGCAGGAGATTTCAGTGCCGGGAGCCATGCTACCGCTGGAGGAGAAATCGCTGATCGGTTCGCTGTATGGGTCGGCAAACATGCGCCGGGACATTCCCAACTTGATTGCGCTCTACATGCAGAAGCGGCTCAAGCTCGATGAGTTGATCTCTCGCCGCATCAAGCTCGACGACATCAACGCCGCCTTCGACGCCATGGAAAAGGGCGAGGTAGCACGCAGCATCATCATGCACGACTAGATTTAACCTTCGGCACCCGCGCCTACATCTCATGGGTCAGAGGAGGCGCGGTCCAATACCGCTTCGGTCAGTTTCCCCTGCGTAGGGAAGAAGTGGAACGGGCCACTGCTGTGGACGATGGGGCGCTCATTCGCGGGGCTCTCGCTGGGCGGCGGGAGGATTTCGATGCCTTGGTCGAACGCTATCAGAAAGCCCTGTACGCGTTCATCTACCGGCTCGTCCACGAGCACGCACAGGCCGCCGACATCGCGCAAATGACTTTTCTGCAGGCCTACACCCACCTCGGACAGTTTGCGGGACGCGCCAGCTTCAAAACCTGGCTGCACCAGATCGCGCTGAACCAGTGCCGGGCAGCGTATCGTGCGGCACGCGGGCGCCATCACGTATCGCTGGACGAGATGAGTGAGGCGGCTCTTCACCAGGCGCGCCTCGACACGGCGAACGCCGCCACCGCCACAGCCGGCGGCGATGCCGGCGGGTCGGACTGGAAACCAGTCTTGGAGCGCCTGATCGCACGCCTGCCGTTACGCCAGCGGTCGGTGGTCACCCTGCGCATCTTCAGCGACTTGCCGTTCAGAGAGATCGCACGGGTCACGGGCATCAGCGAAAACGCCGCCAAGGTGAATTACCACTACGCCATCACGCACCTGCGCCAGTGGCTGCGCGAGGACGAACGATGAGCCGCTGGCGCTGCCGCTTCTATGCGGTGCTGCTGGTGGACTACGCTGGCGGGATGCTGGCCGACCGGCAGCGGCAAAGGCTGGAGCGCCACGTGGAACGATGTTCCGCCTGTGCGGAGGAGCTGGCGGCGCTCCGTGATGTGCCTCCTATCCTCCAAAGCTCCGTGGTTCCTGACCCCGGCGAAGAATTTTGGCGGCAGCAGCGCCAGGCGGTTGGGCAGGCGCTCCGCAGTCTGCCCACACCACAACCGAGCTGGCCGCCGGCCTGGCGGTGGGAGGATCTGCGCCTGGGTGTTTGGCGCTATCCGCTCGCCGCCACCGCCGCACTGTTGGTAGCACTGTTCGTTTATCGGTTCGCCGAGTATCCACAGACGCCTCAGCCCACTGCGGCCGAGTCACAGTTCGCCGCACTCGACACCGACTCGCTTTTGGTAGTGCACGAACTCATGAAGGCGTTAGCGCCGCGCTACGAACAGATGCCCCAAATTCCACCCGACGACGACACGTTACTGGCCGCGCTTTCGGCCGGAGATCTCGTCGGCGTCAATCCGTCGCCGGAAGCACCACAGGTAACGGATCTGACGGAGACTGAGCTGGAGGGAATTGGCAAGCTGGTCGGCGAACTCGGCTAACCGGCACTTCTGCGCTTGCATACGGAGGAGTCATGAAACGAATTCAATTGACCATCGTGTTGCTGGGGTTAGTGGTCGTACCGCTCTGTGTATCAGCCCAACCGCCGGCAGAGGGACCGGGACGGGATCGCGCCCGCACGTTTCTGGTGTTGCGGATTGCCGACGCCCTGAAGCTCAACGAGCAAGAGGCGCTCAAGGTCAGCAACGTGATCCGTCAGTCCGACGACCATCGGCGTGAGCTGGTGCAGCGACGGCAAACTCTGGAACAGCGGTTGCGCGAAGCACTCGCCAAGCAGCCGCTGGACGCACCGACGCTCACCACGCTCATCACCGAAGGCAACGACATCGATCAGAAGCTGGCGATGGTGCCGGAGGAGAGCTTTCGTGAGCTACAGAAAATATTGACGGTGGAACAGCAGGCGAAGCTGATGCTGTTCCGGCGCGAGTTACAGGGCGAGATTCGCCGCGCCCTGCAGGGTCACCGTCCCGCTGGCGGCCGCAAGGGCCGTGGCGCCGCCGGTGGCCCGCCATCTGACTAGGGCGCAGCACGCCCCTACGGGGCAGGCGGGGCAACCGACCACAGGCTGGCTGACGCCCGCGGGAGGGAGGCGGGATCGAACAGGTCGGACGGAACATTGCTGCGCTCGCCCCAGCGTAACCTGAAGGCGGCGCGCGTACGCAACTTGAATGTTTCCATGGAAATGGTCGTCGGCATCCATTTCCGACCGATCAAGACATAGTCACTGTGGCGGCCCATCTTGACGAGGTTGCTGAGCGTGTCGCGGTAGTACAGTGTCTTGAGCGGCACCTTCTTCTGCCGGTCGAAGGTGATGACCTCCAAGCTGTACTGCGATACCTTGGGGACCAGCATCACCGTAAGCTCGGTCGCGGAGTCGTCGGCGATGCGCGGCTGCGTGTAGTGCGACAGCCGGAACGGTTCCAAGTCCTCACGCGTGAAATCACTCTCCGCAAAACTGGCATCCGGCGCGAAGTTATCCCCACGGGTTGCGCCCGCCTTGCGGTAAAATGCCTGGCCGCTGGTGTACAGCAGCAGCGTTTTGATTCCTTCCTGCTGCAGCTCGATGAACGCGTCGGCAGCCGGGCGGATCACCAGCGCCACCTGATCCCGCCGGGTCCCCTCCGGGGAGGTCACCTCGAACTGGCCGTCGCCCCGCACTGGCACCGTCACCCGTGCCGCCTCCTCCGCCTCCCGAAGGAACTGCTCCAGATTGAGCGTGTCGGCCAAGACGGGACCGACCGGGAGTGCGCAGAGCAACACGAGAATCAGGGCCCACACCAGCGCGCCCAGAGAGGAGGTGCACGCAGCGCACCCGGCGTTCACCGGTATTGCATTCCCGGTTCCCCGTTCGCTGTTTTTCATGGTCGTCCGCGCCTCCGAGCCGGCATCCTGCTACAGCTTCAATACCGCGGCTAGCTGCTCCGGCTGGAAGCGAGCGCCAATGTAGAACGAACCGAACAGACCGTACAGGGCACTGGCCGGATCGTAGCGCAGCTCGTAGACGATGTCGCGGATTGCCCTGATATCGCGCGAGAACAGCGTCACCCCCCATTCCCAATCGTCAATGCCGGTGCACGTGGTGATCAGCTGTGTCACGCGGTCGGCAAAGCGCCGGGCCCCTTCGCCGTGTCCGATCATGTACCGTTTGCGGGCATCGAAACCCAGGCGATACCAGTTGTTCGGTTCCTGGCGTGACTTGGCCATCGGGTAGAAGCACAGGATCGGGTAATTGTCCGGCAGCTGCGGATGCAGGCGCGACTCGGCGTACATCATGGTGCGCTTACGCAAGGCGGCCAAGCGCGTGGCAAACTCGGGCGCCGCCGGATCGAGCTTCTGCTCGGTGGTGAGCTGCTTGGTCCAGTCGATTTCATTCGTGATGTATTCACTCGCTTCCGTGAGCGACAGGAACGAGTACGCCGGCACCAGGCACGAACCGAATGCGCCAGCGGGAATCTCCTGGCTCAGTTGCTGAATTCGCCAGAGATCGGGGTGGATGGCCATGAAGCCGATCTCGCATTTCGTCACGCCCGCGAAGGAAATCAACTGCAGGCCGTCTTCACGGGTTCGGTCATCGAGCCAGCTACTGAACTCGCTGATCGCTGCCTCGCGCTCGGCACCGGTAAAGCCCTGCCAGCGGGCGCGATCGATCCGATAGAAAAGATGGATGACGGTCCATCCAACCGATTGCACCAAACCTCGTGGGTCTTCACTCATGACGCAACTCCTCGCCAACCACCGTAGCGCACAGTGCAATCATCATCGCACTCGAAGCAGGGACGCTCAAGTTCTGACGCGAGGCGACGCCTCAGACCGACGAGGCCGTGGCCTGGCGCATATAGCCTATGGCGGATGGTTGGAGGAGCCCCTGGGCAATAGGCCATACGCCCTATGTCAGGGCGTGAGGCCGCTCCCGGTTGGGTCGCCCTTCGACGTCGCTCAGGACATGCTTCGGGCGGTCCGATGACACTCGACTCAAGCGCGGTGAGTTTCGATCACCAAGCCACGCTAGCGGCCGCGCCGTCCACCGCCGTCGAGCTCGCGGCCGGTGTCCGCAACGGTAGCGAGGAAATCGTCATTGCGCTCGATCGCCGCGTGCGCGATCAGGTAATTGAAGAACTGCTCAATCGCCTCGGTTTTGCGCCGCTCCTCGGCCTGCTTGATCAGCTTGTCCTTCTCGCCGTTGAATTTCTCGTCATCAGCGGGGATGCGCTCTTTCAGTACCGCGACGATGCTGCCTCCAGCCACGGCATACACGGACGGGGCGACCGGCTTTTCCGGTGTGAGGCGGAACGCATCCTTCTTCAGCTCCGGCGAAGTGCCGGCCTTAGGTACGGAGGAGACTTGCCGCGAAAAGGGTCCGGTTTCGTCCACTGTGGCATGATGTGCCTTGGCGACGGCATTGATATCCGGGTTTTTCTGCAACTCCGCCAGCGCCGTTTCGGCGGTGCTCTTCGCCAAGGCATCGGCGCGCTCAGTCCGCGCGGCACTTTCCACGCGGTCTCGGATCTCGGAGAGTTCCGGCAGGCGCGACGGGAGCTTCTCCGCTACCCGAAACACCAAGAAGCCCTTGGGCGTGTCGATCACCGGTCCAACGTCGCCGGCAGCGGCGGCAAAGGCGGCCTTGGCGACACCCGGGTCGCGGCCGATTCCCGCAATCGCCTCATTTTGCGCAAAAGGCGACGGCGTGGCGAGGCTCAGCGCGGCAGCCTGGGCCACGCTGGTCAGCGTCTCACCCCCGGCAACCTTGGCTCGGGCCGCTTCGGCCCGGGCGCGCGCGAGCTCGCGTGCTTTCTCTTGCCTCAGCTTGGCAACGATTTGCGGCCGCACCTCGTCGAGCGTTTGGGTACGAGCCTCCTCTTTCCCTTCGACCTTGATGATGTGCAGGCCGAACGGCGATTCGACGAGGTCGCTGGTTTCCCCCGGGGCCAGCGCGAAGGCGGCTTGTTCGAAGGGCGGCACCATCTTGCCCCGCGAAAAAGATCCCAAGTCACCGCCCTGGGCGGCACTGGCGTCCTCGGAATACTGCTTGGCAAGCGCGGCAAAATCCCCGCCGGCCTTCACCTTCGTCAGCACCTCTTCGGCGTGCTTGCGGACGTTCGCCTTCTCTTGGTCGTTGGCGTCGGGCGCGTAGCGCAGCAGGATGTGTCGCGCCTGTACCTGCTCTGGTTTTTCGTACTCGGCGACGTGCTCGTCGTAATAGCCTTTGGCATCGGCATCCGAGATCTGCGCCTCAGCGGCGAATTTCTCCGGCTCGTACAACACGTGCTCGATGCGTACTCGCTCGGGCTCGCGCCACGTCTCTCGGTTCTTATCAAAGTACGCCTGCAGGTCCTGGTCGGTGAGCTTCACCTCCGGCACAAAGCCCGATGCGTCCAGCTTGATGAAGCGCAGGTTCACCGTTTCGTTCTCGAATCGGTAGCGCTCACGGACCTCGGCCTCGCTGACGTGCACGCCGGCGAGGATGAGATTCTGCAGCCTGTCCACCAGCAACTCGTTCTGCTTGGAGTCCTCGAATTCGCCCGGCGTAATGCGGTTGGCCCGCAGGACGCGCAGATACAGGTCCTTGCTGAAGCGGCGATCCTGTTGAAAGGCCGGCATGCCGGCAATGGCGTCGCGCACTTCGGAATCGCCGACGCTCAACCCGAGACGTTGGGCCTCTTGGCGCATGAGGTTGACGCGGATCAACTGATCCACCGCCTTCCCCTTCAAATCGATGGCCTTCATCAACTCGGGCTTGAAATTGTCCTTGTAGATATCCTGGTAGAGCCGCAGGAGATTGTTATAGGCGCGGTAGAAATCCGACGGTGGGATCGCGTCCTTGTTGACCCGCGCAACAAACTGCGCCTTCTCGCCACCAACGATGCCGCCCATGCCCCAGAAGATGAAGACGACGACAATGGCGACGAAAATGAACTTGACCCACGCCGCGTCGGCGTTTCGACGAATGAACTTTAGCACCAGGATTGCCCTCGGCGGGGGACGATAGATGACCATCTCCATAAAATCAATTGCACGGGGCAACCCGCGCCGGGGCCCAGTCCAACATTTGCGGCTGGACAGTCCCTCGCCGGAGCGTTCCAGCCGTGCCTTGACGGCGAACGCCGGAGGCAGGAAGGCCCGGCACAGGTCTCCAACATTCGGCAGCGACGGGTTATCAACAGTTGCTTCGCGTCGTGAAATGCGGGAAACTCCTTGAGTCCACGTGCGGAGAGGTGCCAGAGTGGCCGAATGGGCACGCCTGGAGAGCGTGTGTACCCACAAGGTACCGTGGGTTCGAATCCCACCCTCTCCGTTTTTTGCCGGCTAGCCGGGGAGTTCACCGCCACTGGACGCACGCCTTGAGACATGCGAACATCAGTGCACGTCGGCAACGGCGCAATAGGAGTGGTGGTCAGTGGCGATAGCTAGGTCCCGCGCAAGAGGGCGTCGCGAACCCCGTCAGATCCGGAAGGAAGCAGCGGTACCGATTGCTTCTCTGTGCCGCGGGGAAACCTAGCTATCACTAGTGGTCACCGCTCGCATATGGCTGATGGCATATGGCTTATGGTCACAAAGAAAAGAAACCTGTGGCGGACGGTCGAGCGATAAGCCATAAGCCATAAGCCAAATGAGTTACCTCGTTCTCGCCCGCAAGTGGCGCCCGCAGACCTTCGACGAAATCGTCGGACAGGAACACGTCGTCCAAACCCTGATGAACGCGATCCGTAGCGATCGCGTGGCGCACGCCTTTCTGTTCACCGGCGTCCGCGGTGTGGGCAAGACCACGGCGGCCCGCGTGCTGGCGAAGGCACTCAACTGCGTCAAAGGGCCGACGCCAACGCCGTGCAATGACTGCGTCAACTGCCGGGAAATCACCGCCGGCAACGCCGTGGACGTCCTGGAGATCGACGGTGCCTCGAATACCGGCGTCGATGACGTCCGCGAGATCATCGAGAACGTGCGCTACCAGCCGGCGAAGAGCCGGTTCAAGATTTACATCATCGACGAAGTGCACATGCTGTCCACGAGCGCCTTTAACGCGCTGCTGAAGACGCTGGAGGAGCCGCCGCCACATGTGAAGTTCATCTTCGCCACCACCGATCCGCACAAGGTGCCGCACACCATTCACTCCCGCTGCCAGCGCTACGACTTCAAACGCATTCCGTTCCGGCTCATCGCCGATCGCCTGGCGCAGATTGCCCGCAGTGAAGGGATCGCCGTCAGTGCGCTGTCCTTGGCACTGATCGCCCGTGAGGGCGAGGGCAGCATGCGTGACGCGCAGTCGCTGTTCGATCAGGTGATCGCCTTCGCCGGCAAGGCTATCGGCGATGAGGACGTCATCACCGCCCTGGGCCTCGCCGATCGCAAGCTGCTCTACGGCGCCGCCGAAGCCATTCTGGACCGCAATCCGGCAGGCGCGCTGGAGCGGTTCGATGAGTTGCACCGGTACGGCTATGACATGCGCCGTCTGGCGCGGGAACTGCTCGAGCATTTCCGCAACCTCGCGGTAGCCCGGCTGCTGCCGGACGTGGATTTGCTGTCCGAACTTCCGGACGAGGAACGCGCCGAAGTCGGTCGGCAGGCGCAGAAATGGAGCAGTGAAGACCTCGACCGCGCCTTCCGCCTCCTCCTCGGCGCCGAGGGCGAGGTGGGCCGTGTGCCCTACCCCAAGCTCGTTCTCGAAATGACCCTCATCAAGCTGGCGACGCTGACGCCGGTCGTTCCGGTGAGCGCATTGCTGGATCGGATCGGTGATCTGGAGCGTCGTTTGAATGGCCGGCCGCCCGCGGCAGGCAGCCCGATCCCGCCAGCAGGCGAAAAAGCCCCGGCGCCGCGCGAAGTGGCCAACCGCCCGCAGCGCACCGCCGCCGTGCCAGAATCCTCTGCCCCATCTCCTTCTCCCGCACCGGCTCAACCTGCTGGTCCGCACACCTGGAACGAGTTCCTGAACTTCGTCGGCAAGGAGAAAATCACGCTGCTTCCATATCTCAAGAGCAGCCAGCCAGTGAACTGTGACGGGCCGGAACTCACCCTGAGGGTACCCCAAGGCTATTACTACGACTATTTGGCGCAACGGGACCATGCCGGACTGGTAGAAGACATGGCGCGACGCTTTTTCGGCCGGCCAATGCGCCTCACCGTCAAGACACCCGAAGGTGCGCCAGAGCCCGCACCGGCAGCGCCAGAGCCCCCGGCAGCTTTGCACGCCGCCGCGCTCGGCAACCCGGTGGTGCGCGCCGCCGTGGAAATTCTGGGGGGCGAGGTGCAAGAAGTGAAGTCACGACCGCGTCGTGAAAGAGGAAGCAAATGAGCAAAGGACTCGGCCCGCTGGGCAACATCGTCAAGCAAGCGCAGGAGTTGCAGGAACGCCTCGGTCGCATCCAGGAAGAGGCGGCCGCCAAGACCGTCGAAGCGACGGCCGGGGGCGGCATGGTGACCGTCGTCGTGAGCGGACGCTCACAGGTGGTGGAACTGCGCATCGAGCCCGAAGTGATGAAGGGCGGCGACGTGCAAATGCTGCAAGACCTTGTGATCGCCGCCGTCAACAAGGGCATCCGCGCCGCGCAGGAGATGATGGCGGAAGAGATGAAAAAGGTGACCGGCGGCCTGCAGATCCCCGGCCTGACGGTGTGAGGGACAGTTCACCGTTCATCGTCGACAGTCGCCCGTTCTCCGTTCGCCCTTATCGCCATCGACGATCAACCATCTCCTATCGACTTCTGCCACCATGTCCGCGCTGCCGCCACCGTTAGCCCGATTGATTCACGAGTTGGTGAAACTCCCCGGCATCGGAGAGAAGACCGCGACCCGACTCGCCTTCCATCTCCTGCGCACGGAACGGCGCGATGTCGAGCTGCTGGCGCAGTCGCTGGTCACGATGCGCGACGAAACCAAGCTGTGCTCCATCTGCCTGGGGCTGACGGCGGAAGATCCGTGCGCCTTGTGCAGCGATCCGCGACGCGACGCGACGGCAATTTGCGTCGTCGAAGGCCCCGCCGACCTCATCGCCTTGGAGCGCTCCGGCCAGTTCAAAGGCCGCTACCACGTTCTGCACGGTTGTCTGGCGCCGCTCGACGGCGTCGGGCCGGAGGATCTGCGGATTGCGGAGTTGCTGCAGCGCTTGGAAGACGGCAGCGTACGTGAAGTCGTCATTGCCACCAACCCAACCGTCGAAGGCGAAGCGACCGCGCTGTATCTGGCGCGTCTCATCAAGCCGCTCGGCCTGCGCGTCACGCGCATCGCGCACGGGTTGCCGATGGGTGCCGACGTCGAATACGCGGACTCTATGACTCTCGGGAAGGCACTCGAGGGCCGGCGCGAGATGTGAGGTCGACGTTTCGGTTGCCCGCCACGCACCGGCGGCGATCCACTTGGCGCAGGAACGGTGGCGCTCCTAGTGGACTTTCGTTCACTGCAGGGTAGCATGCGTGCATGGACCGCTGGCCGGAGCATTATTCAGCGAAGGTCGTTGATGCTGCTACAGCAGTACGCCGCGTGTCTCGTGGCAGCCACGTGTTCGTCGGATCAGGCTGTGCCGAGCCGCAGTGTCTGGTGGCGGCTCTCGCCGCGCGTGGCGAGGAGCTCACCGACACCGAGATCTTGCACATCCTGACCCTCGGCGTCGCACCGTACACGGCCTCGAAGTTCACCGGACGCTTTCGGCACAACGCATTCTTCATCGGCGCGAACGTGCGCGACGCGGTCCTGGAAGGGCAAGCGGATTACACCCCCGTCTTTCTCTCGGAGATATCCCGGCTGTTCCGCACCGGCCGGGTGCGGATCGATGTGGCATTGATCCAGGTGTCCCCGCCCGACCGCAACGGCTACTGCAGCTACGGAGTCTCGGTGGACGTCGTGAAGGGCGGAACCGAGAGCGCGAAGCTGGTGATCGCCGCGGTCAACCCTCGCATGCCGCGCACGCACGGGGACAGTTTCATACACGTCGATGATATCGACTACCTGGTCGAATGCGATGAACCCATCCTGGAGGTGGCGCCGGCCCAGCCGGACGAGGTCTCACGGCAGATCGGCCGCTTCATCGCCGATCTGATCGAACCGGGTGCCACCCTCCAATTGGGCATCGGCGCCATCCCGAACGCCGTCCTGAGCTACCTCGGGGATAAGGAGGATCTCGGGCTCCACACCGAGATGTTTACGGACGGCATCATCGACCTGATCCGGCGCGGCGTCATCACCAACCAGCGCAAGACCTTGCACCCGGGGAAATCGATCACGTCGTTCTGCATGGGCACGCGGCAGCTCTATGACTTGGTCGATGACAATCCGGCGTTCGGCTTCTATCCCAGCGATTACGTCAACGATCCCATGGTCATCGGCCAGAACGATCACGTGGTCGCGATCAACTCCGCGCTGCAGGTCGACCTCACCGGCCAGGTCTGTTCCGACTCGATCGGGCACCGTTTCTACAGCGGCATCGGCGGCCAGGTGGACTTCATTCGCGGCGCCGCCCGATCGTACGGCGGCAAGCCAATCATCGCGTTGCCCTCCACTGCCAAGGGTGGGACCGTCTCGCGCATTGTGCCAATCTTGAATGAGGGAGCGGGCATCGTGACCACCCGCGCCGACGTGCACTACGTCATCACCGAATTCGGCATGGCCGATCTCTACGGCCGCAATGTGCGTGAACGCACGTTGGCACTGGTGAGTATTGCCCATCCCGACTTTCGCAATGAGCTTTTGGCCGCCGCCAAGGCCAGGCGGTTCGTCTATGCCGAGCAAATCCCCTTCCCCGCGGAAGGCCTCCCCTACCCGAAAGAGCTGGAACGGTGGGTGACGCTGCGCGACGGCGTGGAGATCTTCTTCCGTCCGATGAAGC
Source organism: Candidatus Binatia bacterium (assembly GCA_036382395.1). NCBI lineage: Bacteria > Candidatus Binatota > Binatia (SeqCode) > Binatia bacterium. The sequence goes on from DASVHW010000324.1 coordinate 19,397, forward strand.
CGGCGGACGAACGGCTATTACGCGACCTCTTCTACTCGCATTCTGAAGAAACCGTGTACATGCGCTACCTCACGCCGGTGAAGAAACTCTCCGTGCGGCAGATCCAGGAGTTCGTCACCCTCGACTACAAGGATCATTTGGCGATCGCGGGCTTCCTGGTGCACGACGACATGGAGGAGATGATCGCAGTGGCCCGGTATGTCCTCGATCCCAAGACCAATATGGCCGAGGTCGCGTTCACCGTGCACGACGATTACCAGAACCGAGGCATCGGGCACTTTCTGCTCGAGTACATGAAAGACATCGCGCAGCAGCGTGGTATTGGCGGCTTCACCGCCCAGGTGCTGGGGTCCAACAGCCGCATGCTCCACCTCTTCCACAAAGTGTACTCGCCGTTGCGCAGCGAAATCGAAGCAGGGGTGTACAACATCTCGTGCCGATTCACCGAGATCGATCAGTATAGGCGGCAACACCGGCCGGCGGGGCCACGCGCTACTCCTCCGTCACCGCCGGAGCGCAACCCGCCCCCTCGTCGAACCCGCCCTACAGTGAGAACTCGCAGGTAAAAATGGCGAAACACTCCACAGCGGGAGTGTTTCGCCAAGCCTGTGCTCCAGAGGGATCAGGCTGCCGGCTTCAGGCGCACTGGGTGGGTTTCCGTCTCGATGCGCATGCCGTAGAAGGAGCGGTGCACGAACACCAAGGACGCGAGAAAGAAGGCAAGGGCAAGGAAGTGGGTAACTCCCGACGGCAGGCTGACCGCCAGCTCGACTGCGAGGAGGCCAAAGAGCGTCGTGAACTTGATCACCGGGTTCATGGCGACCGAAGAGGTGTCCTTGAATGGGTCGCCGACGGTATCGCCCACCACCGTCGCCGCGTGCAGGGCGGAACCCTTCTCCTTCAGCTCGACTTCGACCACCTTCTTGGCGTTGTCCCACGCCCCGCCGCCGTTCGCCATGAACAAGGCCTGGAAGAGGCCAAACAGCGCGATCGAGATCAGGTAGCCGATGAAGAAGAACGGGTTGAGGCAGGCGAAGGCAAGCGTGGAAAAGAACACGGTCAGGAAGATGTTGAACATTCCCTTCTGGGCGTACTGCGTGCAGATCGCCACCACCTTCTTGGAGTCGGCGATTGATGCCTTCTCCGTGGTTTCCAGCTTGATGTTTGCCTTGATGAACTCAACGGCGCGATAGGCACCCGTGGTCACCGCCTGCATCGTGGCGCCGGTGAACCAATAGATCACGGCTCCGCCGGTGATCAAACCAAGCAAAAAGAGCGGGTTGAGGATCGAAAGCTTACCGAGGTGCTCCGGCTGAAGGCCATCCGTCAGCGCGACGATGATGGAGAAGATCATGGTGGTCGCACCGACGACCGCCGTGCCGATGAGCACCGGTTTCGCGGTCGCCTTGAAGGTGTTTCCGGCGCCGTCATTTTCTTCGAGGAAGTCCTTGGCACGGTCGAAGTTCGGTTCGAACCCGAACTCTTTCTTGATCTCTTGCTTGATGTTGGGGAGGGTTTCGATGACCGACAGCTCGTACACGGACTGGGCGTTGTCGGTCACTGGGCCGTAGGAGTCCACCGCGATGGTCACGGGGCCCATGCCCAAGAAGCCGAAGGCCACCAGCCCGAACGCGAACACCGGGGCGGTCATGTCCGCCGTTCTGGCGGGCAGCGCGGTGCGCAGCTCGTCGAGGCTGAAGAACCACGCCATGCCCATGAGGATGACGAAGACAATTCCCATCCAGTAAGCGGAGAAGTTGCCCGCGACCAGACCCGACAGGACGTTGAGCGACGGGCCGCCTTCCCGCGAGGCGGTGACGATCTCGCGTACGTGACCCGACTTTGTCGAGGTGAAGACTTTGACCACCTCCGGGATCACCGCGCCGGCGATGGTTCCACAGCTGATGATCGCCGAGAGCTGATACCAGAGTGAGCCACCGCCGAGATCCCCGATGAGGAGGTACGAGACAATGAACGTGAGGACGATCGACACCACCGAGGTGAGCCAGACCAGGGCGGTGAGCGGCTGCTCGAAGTTCATCTTGTCCACGTGGGCGAGGCGGGCACGCTGGATGCCGTCGTTGATGAGGTAGGAGAGACCGCTGGCGACGATCATCATGATGCGCATGGCGAAGATCCAGACGAGCAGCGTGGTCTGCAGCTTGGCGTTGTCCCTGAGCACCAGCAGGATGAAGGTGATGAGCGCCACGCCGGTCACGCCGTAGGTCTCGAAGCCGTCAGCTGACGGTCCCACCGAGTCGCCCGCGTTGTCACCCGTGCAGTCGGCGATCACGCCGGGGTTACGCACGTCGTCCTCTTTGATGTTGAAGACGATCTTCATCAGGTCGGACCCGATGTCGGCGATCTTCGTGAAGATGCCGCCGGCGATGCGTAGGGCGGAGGCGCCGAGCGACTCACCGATGGCGAAACCAATGAAACAAGGGCCGGCGAAGCTCGCGGGGACGAAGAGCAGGATGATGAGCATGATCAGCAGCTCGGTGGAGATCAGCACCATGCCGATGCTCATGCCGGCCTTCAGCGGGATCTCGTACGTCAGAAAGGGCTTCCCCCTCAACGCCGCGAAGGCGGTTCGCGAGTTTGCAAATGTGTTCACGCGAATGCCGAACCAAGCGACGCCGTAGCTGCCGCCGATGCCGATCAGGCTGAACATCAGCACGATCAGGACCTTCACCATGTCGCCCTCGAACGCGCGCGTGAAATACACCGCCATGATCGTGCCGATGAAGAGTTCGAGAAGAAGGATGAACTTGCCCTGGGTGATGAGGTAGGTCTTGCACGTTTCGTAAATCAGCTCGGAGATCTCGCGCATGGCCTTGTGGACTGGAAGGGTCCTGAGCTGCTGGTAGATGGTGATCCCGAATCCGAACCCGAGCGCGCACACGAGCAATCCCCCCGTGAGGAGTGTCCGTCCGCTGATCCCGAGAAAGTCGACCGCTGAGAAGTTCGGAAGAACGAGATTCATCTCGCCGTGCTGTTGACCCTCCGCAGCCAACGCCTGGCTAGCGACAGCTAGGAACATGCCGACCCAGCCGACAAGCGACCATGTTTTTCTGCGTGTGTGTACCATCCCCATTTCACTCCTCGGATTTCGTGCAGGCCCACTCTGTCCCTAGGTGGGTCTGGCTGGGCAGTAGAGTTCGATTGCCTCGCAACCGCGCGTCCACCACGACCGCAGGCTTCGGCGTGTGCGTGGAGGCCCCGTCACGCGGGCTAATTTAAACTGGCGGGTTATGGCAAAACTCACCTCGAAACACAACTCCCCAAGGCGCCAGTCCACGCCCGTGCGTTGACCGGCAGGGGGTGGCCTGCTACTTTTCGGCCTGACATTGACAACCTATCGCAATCCGGTACCGACGGTAGACGCGATCATCGAAGTTCCCGACGGTATTGTTCTGATCAAGCGCCGCTTCCTGCCTATGGGCTGGGCATTGCCCGGCGGTTTCGTTGAGTACGGGGAGACGGTCGAAGCGGCAGCCAGGCGCGAGGCAAAGGAGGAAACCGGCCTCGATGTCTCCCTGACCGAGTTGTTCAATGTCTACTCCGACCCGCTCCGGGATCCCCGTCAGCATACGATCGGCATCGTCTTTATCGGTACGGCCGCCGGTGTTCCCGCAGCGGGTGACGATGCTGCGGAAGCAGGCATCTTCACTGCACAGTCTTTGCCAGCACCGCTTGCTTTTGATCACGGACAGATCCTCGAGGATTATTTCACCTACAAGCGGACTGGCCAGCGACCCCAGCCTCGGTCATGAGCGCCCAACCACCGATCTTTCTTTCGCTGACTGCTGCCGAACGGCGCGAACTGTTGTGGCTGGCGCGCCAGAGCATCCGCACGGCTTTGGATGGTGGGACGCCGCCGGCATGTGCCACCATCACTCCGGCCCTGAACGAACCGGCCGCTGCATTCGTGAGCCTGCATCAGGATGGGCGCCTGCGCGGTTGTATCGGCGCCGTGGCAGCAGAGCGGCCGCTCTACCAGGCCGTCGCACGGCTGGCGGTGTCGGCAGCCTTCGATGACCCGCGTTTTCCGCCGCTGACCAAGGCGGAACTGCCGGCCACAGCTATTGAGATTTCACGTCTCAGCCCCTTGACTCCCGGCCTGGCGGAGGACATTTTCCCGGGCCGCCACGGTGTATACCTCACGCGGGGGGAGCACTGCGGGGTATTTCTGCCGCAGGTTGCGATCGAATATCGTTGGGACCGCGAAACTTTCCTCAGCCAATTGTGTCGGAAAGCGATGCTCCCACCCGATGCCTGGAAGCATCCGGAGACGACGCTGATGCTCTTCGAGGCCGAGGTCTTCTCTGAAGAGGACGCCTATGGTTCATAGCTTATGGCTCATGGCGTATCGCTCGGAAAAGAACCCTGGGCCACAAGCCATAGGCCACGCGCCACAAGCGGGGCCGAAGGCCCCCTACGCCAGCTGGCGTAGCGCAGCGTCGATGCGGTCCAAGCCGCGTTCGAGATTCTCCATCGAGGTGGCGTAAGAGATACGAATGTTCTCGGGGGAGCCAAAGTCACTGCCGCCCACCACCGCGACGTGCGCCGATTCGATGAGGTACGCCGCCAGATCGTCGCCGGTCTTGAGAGCCGTGCCGGCCGCTTCCCGATTGAGGTACGCCGAAACGTTCGGAAAGACGTAGAACGCCCCCTGAGGCTTCGTGCAGCGGATGTTGGGAATGGCCCGCAAGCGTTCCACCACGAACTCCCCGCGCCGTTCGAATTCGCGAACCATCTGTGCCACCGTATCTTGCGGGCCCGCCAAGGCCTCAACCGCCGCCGCTTGCGCGATGGACGAGGGATTCGACGTCATTTGCCCCTGCAGGGTGCACATGGCTTTGATCACATGCGCCGGCCCGGCCGTGTAGCCGATGCGCCAGCCCGTCATGGCGTACGTTTTCGACACCGAGTTGACCACCAGCGTCCGCTCGCGCAACTCCGGCCGCAGGTGGAGAACGTGCGTGCGGCGGAACCCCCCGTACACCATCATTTCATAGACATCGTCTGAAATGACGATCAAATTGTGCCGCGCAATGACGTCAACGAGAGGAGCCAGCTCCGCTTCGGCGTACGCCGCCCCGGTCGGATTGCTGGGGCTGTTGAGGATGACCGCTCTGGTATGCGCGTTGATTGCGGCTTCCAATGCCTCCGGGGTGAGCCTGAACCCGTTCTCTTCGGTGGTGCGGACGATCCGTGGCGCGGCCCCCGCCAGCACCAGCATGTCCGTGTAGCTGACCCAGTAGGGAGCCGGGACGATGACTTCGTCGCCGGGGCCGAAGAGCGCCTGAAACGCCACGAAGAGAGAGTGCTTGCCCCCGCAGCTCGCCAGCACTTCGCGCTTGTCGTACACGAGGCCATTGTCACGTCGTAACTTGGTGACGATGGCCGACTTGAGCGCGTCGGTGCCGCCCACCGGGGTGTACTTGGTTGCCCCGCAGCGCATCGCTTCAACCGCAGCGTTCTTAATGGGCTCCGGGGTGTCGAAGTCCGGCTCACCGGCACCGAAGTCGATGAGATCGGTCCCCTGCGCGCGCAGCGTCGTTGCCCGCTCCGCAACGGCCATGGTGGCCGAGGGCTTGATCAGACTCACTCTGCTGCTCAATTTCATGGCTCAATCTCTACAAAGCCATACCGACACGCGGCTGGCCATCGGCATGGGTGGGTGCTGCTCCGACAAATGTGAAGTTCAACGTTGCGGCCGGATTTTCTTCAAGAGACGGTGGTAGACAGCATCCGGGACCAATCCCCGCACCTCGCCGCCCAAGCTCGCGACCTCTTTGACCAGCCGGGATGCTGTATAGAAGTGGGTCTCCCCCGCGGCCATGAAAAACGTTTCGATGTGCGGCTTGAGGTGGCGATTCATCATCGCCATCTGAAACTCGTACTCGAAGTCAGACACTGCCCGCAGACCGCGGATGATGGCACGTGCGCCCACTCTTTCGCAGTAGTCGACGAGCAGCCCAGTGAAGCTGTCGGCGGTGGCCCGAGGAGCCGGATCAGCGAGTGCCTCCCGGATCATGGCTACGCGCTCTTCCGCGCTGAACAGGGCGCGGTCCTTGTGCGGATCGCTGGTACCGCCTGCAACCGCAACGATGATCTGATCGAACACTTCGAGGGCTCGGCAAACGACATCGAGGTGACCGTTGGTGAACGGATCAAACGATCCCGCGTACACCGCACGGCGGGCAGGTTCCACATTGCTTGGTTTGTTGGGCATACCTTCTTCTGCCACGTACAGCGCGAGGCTTGTATTTCCATAGCGCCGACTCTGGGTCAATCGCAATGGCCCGCAGGCTGGTGGCAGGGGCTCGGTCACCTGCTGTTCGGCAACCAGCCAGGCACCCGGTCGCAGCAACCCGTGCTCAACCACCAGCGAGAGGGTGCGCTCGGGCAACCCTTGTCCGTAGGACGGATCGAGCAGAATGCCATCAAAGCAGGCACCTTCCCGCCCGAGCTGCGCCAGGGCGCGGCCCACGGCGATCGGCAGCACACGGCAGCGCTCCTCGAAGCCGCACAGCCGCACGTTCTCGCGTAGGACCTGCAGCGACGCGGGCGCTTGCTCGACAAAGGTGACAGCAGCGGCACCGCGGCTGAGTGCCTCGATGCCCAGAGCGCCCGTGCCGGCAAACAAGTCCAGCACCTGCGCCGATTCCAACGTGAAGCGGCTTTCCAGAATGTTGAAGAGCGCTCCCTTGACCTTGTCAGCCGTCGGCCGGAGCGCCATGCCACGTCCGGCACGCAGTCGGCGCCCTTTCGCCGTACCGGCAATGACACGCATGGCTAGCCAATAGTGAATCGCAACAACCATGGCAACGCCGGCAGCGCCCTGCATGCAGGCTCCCCAGCGCCGGGCAACACAGCGCCGCGGCAACCCTTGTGTCCCCCCCTGGCGGCGGCTAAAAGAAGGCGACGCGCATTTCCGAAGGAGGCTCTATGCGACACGTTGCTGCCATGAGTATGCTGGTGCTTCTCGCTGGTTGTGGAACGAACAGCGAGGACATGAAGAAGTTACAGGACTCGCAGCGCCAGATTCTGGCGAAGCTGGGAGACCTGGAGAAAAAGGTCGAGCAGATCTCAGCCAAACCCGCAGCACCGCAAGCGCCTCAGATCGACCCGAACAAAGTCTACAACATCCCGGCGGGGAACTCTCCCTTCAAAGGCCCGGCCGATGCTCCGGTGACCCTGGCGTTGTTCTCCGACTTCCAGTGCCCTTTCTGCTCCCAGATTCCCGGTTTGGTGGATCAACTCCTGAAAGCGTATCCGAAAGAGGTCAAGTTCGTGTATAAGGAGTTCCCGCTCGTCACCATCCACCAAAACGCGATGCCCGCCGCGCGCGCGGCTGTGGCGGCAAGCAAGCAAGGCAAGTTCTGGGAGATGCACGACAAACTTTTTGCCAACCAGCGCGCCCTGCAGGCGGACAACCTGAAGCAATACGCGAAGGACATCGGGCTCGACGCTGCCAAGTTCGAGCAAGACCTGGCTTCGCCCGACGTGCAGAAGGAGATTGACGACGACGTCAGGCTGGCCCAGCAGTCTCAGGTCAGCGGCACGCCGACGCTCTTCCTCAACGGCAAGCGGGTAACGAACCGCACCTTCGAGGGCTTGAAGCAAATGGTGGAGGAAGCCCTGAAACAGAAATCGTGACGTGTGATTCGTGACGCGTGACTCGGGAAGAGTCGACGCCGAATCACGGATTACGCCTCACGAATCACGATCATCACGTCCGATAGGCTGAGTTGAAGCGAACGTAATCCAGGCTGAGGTCTGAGGCCATTCGATACGCCTGGGCCTTGCCTGCGTGGAGGTCCAACGTCAGGGAGAATTCCGCGCGCTGGGTCACCGCAGCGGCACGCCGCTCGACTTCTCCAACGATCTCCCGCCCGCGGCGGACGACCTGTACATCATCGAGATACACATCCAGCTTCTGCGGATCGAAAACGGCCCCACTGTAGCCGGCAGCGCACACGAGACGGCCGGTGTACGGGTCACCGCCGAAGAACGCCGTCTTGCACAACGGTGAACGAGCAATGGTGTCCGCCACGCGGGCCGCATCACGGGCGTTGCGGGCGCCCCGGACAGTGATATCGACCACCTTGGTTGCACCCTCGCCGTCTTTGACGATGAGCCGCGCCAGCCGCGTCATGGCCCGTGTCACCGCCTGAGAAAACGCCGGGAAAGCACGCGAGGCCGGCGTCAGGGCAGCATTCTTTGCCAAGCCGTTTGCCATCAGCACAACGGTGTCATTGGTACTCGTATCCCCGTCGACAACAATCGCATTGAAGGAGTCCGGCAGCGCCAACTGCAGGGCTCGCCGCAAACCCGCCGCCGACACCGCCGCGTCGGTCAGGACATACGCCAGCAAGGTGGCGTGCCCGCCGGGCGTTCCGGCTACGGCCATGCGGGGAGCGATCATGCCCGCCCCCTTGGCCATGCCGACGATAGTCACCGTCGTGCCGCCGATCTCAATCGTTTCCGTGGTGAACTTCGCAAACGCGTCCGTGGTCATCATGCCTTCGAGCGCATCATGGAAGCCATCCACAGCCAGGCGTTTGCACGCCGCGCGCACGGCACGTTGGACACGAACGCGCGGCAGGGGAACACCGATACGGCCGGTTGAAGATGGGATCACCAGGTCTGCCCCGATGCGAAGTTCGCGGCTGACGATGGCGCACATCTCGCGCGCCACGGCGAGACCCTCACGGCCGGTATAGGCGTTGGCATTGCCGCTGTTCACGACAATCGCCTGCAGGCGGCCGGCGGCCAGGCGTTTGAGGCCGACCTGCACCGGTGCGGCCTGCACCCGGTTGGTCGTGAAAGCGGCGGCCGCCGCCGCTGGCACATCGGAACAGATCAGGGCCACGTCACGGGCACCACTTTCCTTCAGTCCACCGTGGACGCCGGCAAATCGGAAGCCCTGCAGGCGCACAGGCTTTCGTGGCACGCGAACTTTCATTGTCTCCTCCCGCCGGGGCGCATACCTAAGCCGAACAGCATCGGCGGTCAAATCGGCTACGCGTGACGCGCCTTGCGCCGCGAGCCTCCAATCACATATAGTTGATGCACGGAGACCCGCGCATGTTTGGAATGGGCATCGGCGAGTTACTGGTTATTTTGGTGATCATCCTGATCATCTTCGGCGCCGGGAAGCTGCCCGAGATCGGCGAAGGCGTAGGGCGTGGGATCCGGAACTTCCGCAAGGCCATCAAAACGCCGGATGAAATCGATATCACGCCGAAGAACGACGACGAAACAAAGAATCAAACTTGATGTTGCGCGGCAACGACCTGCGCGCTGAACTCCGCGGGCTCTCGGGGCGGGTCCATGAACACGATCACGAACGTTGACGACTCGCCCGGTTCGATCATGAAGCGTTTCGGGGGGCTGAGCTTCTGCAGGATCGACAGTTCACGCGGCGTAAGGTCCTTGAGCACCTTCGCCGAAATGACGTTGCCACAGTAGATGGTTTTCTCGTCCAGCGCGCGGCCGTCTCGGCCGTACAACTTCCCGGCAATCTGCACACTATGCAGGGCCACCGGCGCGGTGTTGAGGGCCTTGCCGGTGATCACGAACACGTCCTTGCCGTCCTTGATGCGCTGGTAGTTGCCCACCACGTCGGACAGCGCCACTTTGCGCCTCAGCAGGCGGTCGTCCCCCAGATGGCCAATTATCGGCAACCGTCCTATGAGCCGATCGCACAGGACCGGGCTGGCGAAGAGCGCGCGCGCCAGCAGGCCATAGGAGGCAACGACAATGCCGAGGAAGATGAAGATGGGGGTGATCGTACTTGACTCGCGGCGACGCGGTTCCCGGGCGGCAGTACGCCGGCGCGGGGCCCTCTCGACCTCATCCTGTTCCTCATCCTCCTCAATACGAGGGGGAGCCGTGCGCGTCACCATGGGCGTGTCCGCTTCCTCGGGAACATCATCGGGCAAAGAAAACTCCTCGGACTTCTCTTCCATGCCCAGGGTGTACTTCTCGTCGGGTTCGGAAACAGTGAGTTCATCGGCCGGGGCCGCCGTTTGCTCTTTCCATGCGGGTTCGTCAAAAGGTAGCGTCAGGTTCTTGTCCGCGGCTGGCGTGGCCTCCTCAGCAACGGGCGGAGCTGGTGCCGGGCGCTTTTTGGACGTTGGCGCCGGGAAAGTGCGTTGGCACCGCGAACACTTGAGCATCGGGCTCTTGCCGGTGAAACGGGCCGAATCGATCTCGTAGCTCGTAGAGCAGTATGGGCACTGAACGATCATGTCCCGACCAGGGCTGGGGGAAAATTGTATGGCGAACGAATCAAAAAGCAAAGCTCCAAGCGGCACCGTCCACGAGCTGTCGGTGGTCTTGCCCGCCTTCAATGAAGAAGCCAACGTCGAAAGGGTGGTGCGGAGCTGTGCCGCCTACCTCGACGCGCACATGCCCGACTACGAGTTGCTGGTCGTCAACGATGGTAGCCGCGACCGTACCGGCGAGATCCTGAATCGGCTGCAAGGGGAGTTTGTCCGGCTGCGCCCGTTGCACCATGCGCAAAACCAGGGGTACGGCGCCGCGTTGCGCACCGGCTTCGGCGCCGCCACCAAGCGTTTTGTCTTCTACATGGATGGCGACGGCCAGTTTGATATCGGCGACCTCGATCACTTGCTGCCTCTGGCGACTGACGAAGATCACATCGTCACCGGTTTTCGCATCGAGCGGCGGGACCCTTTCATTCGCCGCCTGAACGCCAAGCTGTTTGGTGGCTGGCTGGTGCGGATCATGCTGGGCGTCCGGGTGCGCGACCTCAACTGCGCCTTCAAGCTCATTCCGAAGAAGGTGCTGGATAATATCATCCTGGAGTCACCGGGGGCCCTCATCAATGCGGAGCTGTACGGGCGTGCCGTGCGGCGGGGATTCGGCATCAAAGAAGTCGGGGTACACCATTATCCTCGTTCCGCCGGCGTCCAGACGGGGGCCCATCTCGCGGTGATCATCCGGGCCTTTTATGATCTCTTTCGCCTGCGCCGGAAGATTCTTGCCGGTGATCAGTGATCAGGGTTCAGCAGTTCGCATCGGAGCTGAAGGCTCACAGCTGAACGCTTCTATTTCGTTCCCGGCGGCAGAATGAACTTCTCGATCCGGTGGTTCATGGTGTCGGAAACGTAGACGGCGCCTTGCTTGTCGGCGGCAATGCCGATCGGCCGGTTGAACTCTCCGCGGCCGGTGCCGCTCTTGCCCCACGAGGACACCAGGCTGCCGTTCGAATACCGTGCGCAGCGATGGTTGAAGGAGTCCGTCACCACTAGATCCGCGCCCCGCATGGCCACGTAGGGTTCGGTATAAAACTCCTCCCAGCCCGAGACGAAGTGCTCCTTCACGAACTTCCCCTGCCGGTCGAAGTACTGCATGCGGTGATTGCCGGTATCGGCGACCGCAACCTGCCCGTTGTCGTCCACCGCAATACCAACCGGTTCGATGAACTCTCCCTGTTTGGAGCCCTCGTGGCCCCAGCCTGACAGCTCTTTGCCGTTGGTGTCGAAGCTCACCACGCGCTTGTTGCCGGTGTCCGTGATGTAGACCGCACTGTTATCGGGCGCAACGGCGATGCCACGCGGCCCCCAGAGGTTGGCCTGTGCGTGCCACTCTTGGAGGAATTTGCCGCTGGCGTCGAATTTCTGGACCCGGTGGTTCCATGTATCCGCCACATACACCGAGCCATCGGGCCCGACGGCAACGCCGCACGGGTCCTTGAATTCGCCAGCCCCCTGCCCTTCGTGTCCCCAGGTCAACAGTGGTTTGCCATCGGCGCCGAGCTTCTGGATGCGGTTGTTCTTGCTGTCGACGACGTAGAGATTGCCGTTGGCGTCGGCGGCAAGTCCACGCGGCTCATTGAACTGGCCGGGAGCGGTCCCCTTCTCCCCCCACACCGCCACCGGCTCCAGCACCGACGGCCCCATGGAGTAATTTCGCGCCGCGGGAGGCGGGTTCACAGCTACCGCGGCGAAGGTCATCCCCGGTTTGACGTCTTTCAGCGCGAACATCACGGCATCGCTGGAACCCACCGGGCTGAAGGTCTCGCGGGTGAGGAGGAAGCGCACGAAATTGGTCAGATCGAGCTTGCTCCAGTCCGGTTCCCACCAGCCGCGGATCTGGAAGGGAATCCTTTCATAGCGGTCGCCCAACGCTTGATCGATGGCCTTGGCAGCTTCCGGATCGATGATCACCACAGGCGTATCAACCGTGCGCACATCGGCCGCCCAATTCACCGGGTAGTGACGCAGATACCAACTCAGGGGCCAGGTCGCGTTACCGGACACCGCCAGGCGGGTCTGCGTTCCCGTGCCGAGCGTGCGAGCGATCGCTTCGATCCGATCCATCACCTTCGTATGGATGTCGTATGTCGATTGCACGTAGGCCAGGAGCTCCGCATGGCGTTTGGCCGGCGCCTCCTCCGGATGCGGCGCATCGTAGAGATAGTTGCTCGAAATCAGGGTCCACACCGTGAGCGTCCCACACAAGGCCAACGCCAGCGCCGGCGCCGGCCGCAAGAGGGCGCGCCGCTGGATGAGCTGGCCGAACCACATGGCCGCCAGCAGCGCGGCGGGGACCAGCATCGGCACCAGAAGCCACGGCACCTTCTCCTGGGCCCAGCTGTAGAACCCGATGTTGCCCATTGCCCAGATCGTCAGGAAGCGAGTGAACCGGTCCGGGAGCCATCGCCGCATGAGCGTCGGTCCGGCCAACGCCAGCGCCATCAACAGCACCAGGGGGGCGCGGGTGGGCGCCGCAAAGAGGCACACGACGAACCCGGCGGTCGCCGCCGCCGTGGCGTACGCCAGTATACGTGTGGATGCAGGTTCCCCTGTCCGAGCGCGCAGCAAGGGCCCCAGCAGGAGCAAGAGCGCTGGGAAAAAAATCAACGGTTCGTAAGCTACGAAATGGGGGAAGTAGTACCACCAGGGCCCACCGATGCGTTTGATCTCGTGCTGTCCCCACCAGTAGCTCAGAGCCCGATTAACGGAATTCCAGTTCTTCGTATGGGTGAGTAGCGAGGTGTACAACAGGAGCCAGATCACCGCGAAGATGATGGCCGTCGTGACCAGCGGGATGAGGGCACGCCGCAGCAGCCCCGTCGTCTCACTGGTCACGCCACGCAGGGCCGTCCGCCAATCGGCCGCGTGAACGACTTCCCACACCGCCATGCTGAGCAAACTGATGAGGAAGACCGGGAACAGCGCGTACATGTCTTCCTTGGTGCAGAACGCAATCGCCAGCCCGGCGCCGGCGAGATAGAGATTGCGTGCCTGGCGTGTCTCACCGTAACGAAAGACAAAGTAGATGGCCGCCAGATTGCCGAACGCCATGTAAATGTCGTGCCGCAAAAAGCGGGTGAAATACGTCAGGCTGGGCGAGAAGGTCGCCAGCACCAGGAACGAGAGCGCCCCCCAGCGCCCGAGATAGCGCCGCAGTGGCCACGCGAAGGCGAGGAGCCCCAACCCGAATGCGACCGGGCTGAGGCGGGCGGTGAAGTCGGAGTCACCAAAGAGGCGGAGAGCGAGCGCGGTGGTGTAGTACAAGAACGGCCCGTGGTACACCGGATCGTACTCATAGGCACCGACGCCGTCTTGCGTCACCTTCCAGGAAAAGAACGCGTGGATCGATTCGTCGTGGTGATAGGGACGCACCCCAAGGAGATACAGACGCGCGAACACCGCGATGGCGAACACGGCGATGTACACACACCGCTCCAGGCTCAGGTTGCCGACGACGATCCGATCAAGAACGCTCGGAGATAGCTGCTCGCCCCGCGGGCGCGCCGCCGAGTTGGTCATGTTGCGATCAAGAGCACTCTCTGCCATAGGACCCAAATGTCACGCCGATCTCAGCCTGCGGGGAAAGATGCCCGTGTGTATATGTGGCCGGTCGCCTTGTCAACAAACGCTGCTGCAGCCCAATGAAGCTTTCCGTCGTCATCCCGGTCTTCAACGAAGCCGCGCGCATTCTCCCGTCGCTCGAGTGCCTCTTCGCCTACATGGATCAGCACCACCCCGACTACGAGGTGCTGCTGGTCGATGATGGCAGCACGGACGGCACCGCCACCCTCGTACGGCAACAGTTCGCGCGCCGCTCACAGCTGCGCATCCTGTCCTACACCGGCAACCGAGGCAAGGGCTACGCCGTGCGTTTCGGCTCCGTGCGTGCCGCGGGTGACACGGTCTTGATGACGGATGCCGATCTGTCGACGCCGATCGAAGAACTCGAGAAGCTGCTGCCGCTGCTCGCGCAAGGGTACGATCTGGTGATCGGCAGCCGGGCGCTAGCGCAGTCCGAGATCCGCAGGCGGCAGCCGTTTTACCGCGAAAGCGGCGGCAAGGTGTTCAATCTGCTGGTCCGTTTGATCGTGTTGCCAGACGTGCATGACACCCAGTGCGGTTTCAAGGTCTTCCGGCGGGAGCCGCTGTTGCCGGTCCTGGAGCAGCAGCAGATCGACGGCTTCGCTTTCGACGTCGAGATGATCGCACTGGCGCGCGCACGCGGCCTGAAGGTGGCCGAAGTGCCCGTCGTGTGGATCAACTCTCCCACGTCGCGCGTTCGCATGCGGGCCGCCCTTCGCGCCTTCGCCGATCTCGTGCTGATCCGCAGGCGAGTGCGGCAGGCGGGGACGAGGACGCAACAGGTCAGTGCGGCGCGGCCGGACGCACCCAACTAGTGTCATGAGTCGCAACTTCCTTGAAGATATCTTTTGGAATGAACCGTTCGTCGAGGTTCCCCTCCTTACCAAGGAGGGGCCAGGGGAGGTTGGAAAGCTGACGGTGTCGACGGCTGGCGATGGGATGACGACCTGCCGGGGTTCGGCCTGCGCGTACCCCCGTCCGGCGTCAAAACGCTGCGGCCGAAGCCGTGGGCGCCCGCCTTGCAGCGGCGATGGCACGGCAGAGCAAGAAAGCCGATAATGTGGTAACCTTCGAGCGTAAAGCATCGCAACCGAAGCGAGGGTGAGCAATGGCGGATCATACCTACACCGTGAGAGCCGAATGGGACGGCGAGGAGGCAACATGGGTTGCGGAAGGCGAAGACGTGCCGGGCCTGGTGACCGGTGCCGATACCTTCGAAGCGCTCGTTGAGAAACTCCGGGTGATGGTGCCGGAGATGCTGGAGCTCAATGGCGTGCTGTCGGCGGAGGAAGCGGCTGCCGCGCGCTTCACGGTGATTGCCCACCGTACCGAGCACGCCCGCGCTGTGGCGTAGGTGGCGGACTACACTCCGGAGTTGAAGCGCCTCTTGCGCTCCGCTGGTTGCCGCTTCGAGCGTAACGGGAAGGGCAATCACGAAATCTGGTTCAGCCCGATCACCGAGCACCGGTTCCCGGTCGACGGCAAGATCAAGTCACGGCATTGGGCCAACATCGTGCTGAAGCAAGCGGGGTTGCCGAAACAGTTCTGAAGTCTGCGGCGAGCGGCCAAGACGGTTCGGCCGGTTCTTCACCGCCTAGTTTTGCGGCTATACGTCCAGGACTACCGTCGCCTCCCACCCGCCATTTGTCCGCCGCATATCCAACCGATGCAAGGTCACGGCCTTCACGTCAGCCGACAACTCATGACGGATCGGATCAATACGTTCGCCCTCCAGCGTCGCATCCACCACCCAGCGGCCAGCCTGCTGCATGATGCGGACGCTGGTGGGTCGCAGCAGGAGTTGTTCGGTGTCCTTGTGGTAGATGAGCTCCTCCAGAAACTTGAGCAGCGCCAGGTCCAGCGCTTCGTGTTCGACGTGGAGTCCACGCCGTTCCCGCAGCCGCAACGCCGCAGCGTTGGCCAGCATCACCTCCAGGGTCGCCGCAGCCGCGGCCGTAAAGCATTCTTCCCGCGTTGCCCCGGAGGCAATGAACCCGACATCCGCGGTGAACGCCTCTTCAAGAAAGCGGTAAGGCATCCGCGTCAACCCTTGACGCTACCCACCGGTGTCGCCCGCTGAGGCAGGGCCGAACGGGCAGCGCCTGGAGCACCCATGCCCATGAGCCTACCATCACCGGCTGGCATCGCAACAACCCTGCCGCGAGTTGGTGCCGGCCCTGGAGCTGTGCATCCGGCGGATTCAATGTCAACCGGAGTCGGAGGAAGATGATGAGTGCCAAACAGCCGTGCCACTTATCCTCGACAACGTCCGAACCTTCGAAACCTAAGCCGACGCGAAACCGGTCGACCTCGTGGAGCCGCCACGCGGCGTCGGCATGCATGAGACGGCGCTCCGCGCGGATTTGTGTTACGATGCGGCGATGGTAGACAAGGTGAAAAAGCCCAAGGTAGTCCGCACCCAGCAAGAGAGCGAAGACACAACGCGGCCTGTGAACCCTGATGAGGATGATGCGCTCATCCTAGCAGGTGGGCTCGCTGTACTTCCCATGCTTTTCCGTCGTCGCCCTCCTTCACGCACTCGACCCCGGTCTTGATCGTGCCGCACCACCATGAGCCGCAGATTCCCCTCGCCCTGGAGGCCGTGGTCACACGCCTCGGAGAGCTCGAGGTCGTTTTGGGAACGCAGGTCGCCCCGACGCTGGCGGCCGTGCGGGCCACCTTGGTAGCCGCCATGAGCGCACGTGACCGGGGCGACGTACCGGCCGCAATCGGACACATCGGGCAAGCGATGGATCGGCTCACGGCCCTGGCGGATCAGCTCGATCCCGCGGAAGCCACGCTCATGCGGGCGCTCGCCGGCACCTTCCGCGCGGCCTTGCTGCAGGGTGACGAATCCCGGGTCAAAGAGACGGCTGCGACGATGTTCCAGAAGTCGGGGGCCGTGGAACGGACGAAGAACTGAAAGGGTTCCAGGGTTCCAGGGTTCCGGGGTTCCGGGGTAACTGATCTGATCCGGAGAACGCCGACCCGAACCCTCGAACCCTTGACCCCTCACCTACAGCGATACGTCTTTTGCATTGCCGTTCTGCTCTGCTCGGCAGTGCCGCTTTCTGTTCGAGGAGGCGAGTTCTCCGGTTTCGGGCCGATACCGGTCCGAAACTTTCAGCCGATCCAGTTGATCTTTCTCAACCTGCCGTTTGAGCGCGCCCGGGTGCTGCAACCAGGGGAGTTCACGCTGTATCTCGAATCGGTCGAATCCAACGAAATCGCCACCAACCAAGACACCATCGATGCGCTGCTGAAGTTCGAAACCAATCGGACGGTGCTGGGCGGGAGTCTGAGCCCGGCGCGCAACCTGGAGCTGGGGCTGGGCGTGCCCTTCATTTCGCGGTTCGGCGGTTTCCTTGACCCGTTCATCAACGGCATCGAAGACGTCTTCCAGACGTCCAACCCCGAACGGCACTTGTTCCCCGACAACACCTTCGGCGACTTCTCTGTCCGCCGTGGAGATGTGCCGCTGTTCCAAGGCAGGAAGCAGCAGTTCGAATTGGGAGATGTCTGGGCCAGTGCCAAGTACGAAGCCTGGCACGCGCCCGGCCTGCCGATCGTCGCTGTACGTGGGGCCTTCAAAGCTCCCACGGGACGCGCCAGCGGAGTCTTCGGCAGCGGCAAACCTGATTTTGGGTTGGGCGTGGCCACCGAGTACCAGTTTCTGGACTGGCTCATCGCCTACGGCAATCTCAACGTCACCTACCCGGTCGGCCCGATTACCCCAGGGCACCTGACGCTCAATCCCATGCTAACGGAAGGCGTAGCGGGAGAGGCGCGGCTGTGGCGCCAGCTCTCCTTTGTGCTTCAGCAAGAAACCTATACGAGTCCGTTGCACGGAACCGGCGCGCGTTTGCTCGACGGCACGGTGGTCGAGCTGACGCTCGGCCTCAACTTCGCTTGGAACCCGTTCCTCTTCCAACTAGCCGCCGTCGACAATATCAGTCCGGTGGTCAGTGCTGCCGACTTCAGCGTCCTCTTACGCATGACGTATCAAAGGTGAAGGAGGATGCGTGATCCGTGATTTGGGCGAGAGACCGATCTCGAGGCCTCTTCATCACGCATCACGGCTCACGACTCCTGCGGTTTCCACCCGATCAGCGCGAAGCCCTGCGGCTGGCTGAAGCGTTGATCGATGTTGGTAAAACCGGCGTCCCGCAACCACGTCGCGATCGTTTCTGGTGACCGGATCGCCGGGCTGGCACCAAACGAATCGACCCCCCTGGCGTTGGGCGTCGCCAGCGTGGTGCAGACAAAGCACCCTCCGGGGCTGAGATACGAGAACGCAAGCCGCATCACCGTGCGCACCGCCTCGTCATCCCGAAGCAGCTGAAACACCCCGACGGCAAGGATGATGTCGGGATCATGCCTGGTCAAATAGCTGGCCTCATCGGTGGCATCACCGACCGCAAACGTAAAGTTCTGGAGATTCTCGACAGCCACCAGTTCTCTGCCGAGGACGAGTTGGCGCGGATCGCGGTCGTGCGCGGCGATGATCAGGTCGTCGCCGCCGTACTCGCGCGCCAGCTCACGCAGATAGGGGGCGGTGCCAGAAGCGAGGTCGAGAATCATCGTCGTCCGTCCCGCCGCCCGCCGCAGGGCGACGATCTCCGCCACGATGGCCTTCGTCGTCTCAGTGCGCTGTCGCAGGCCCTGCCACCGGCGTGAACGCAAAAACTTCTTATCGACCCAACGTCCGAACGGTCCGCTGCCGCACGGCTGATTACGGCAGGCGTACTCGAACACCGCACCCGACTTCGAACCGTAGTCCACCACCAGCCGCAACCCTTCCGAATAGCGGGCAAGAAAACGGACGATGCCTTTAGAACCAAGCAGGGGCACGGGTTTCTACGATCCAGGACGTCGTCACTTAGGATACCTGCGAAATTGTCGCAAGGGCTACGCCAGCTCTTCCTGAACTCCCCGTGCTCGGCAACGGCCGGCCAACCACGCGCCGAGCTGCCCATCGATCCTATCGATCCTGTCGATCCTTGCGGCCGTTGATCCAAGCGCGCTAGAGTGCGGTCTCACATCGGGGAGGGTGGCCATGGCTTACGTTCGCGCGGAGGAGCTTTCGTACACGAAGGTGCGTGCGCTCGACATGAGCCGCACCATTTGCTTCCAGCCGGTCAGCGCCCTCGAAGTCCACGGTCCGCATCTGCCGTTGGGAATGGACCTGTTCATGGCGCGGTGGATGGCGGAAGAGACCGGGCGCCGTTTTGCGGACGCACACCCGGATTGGACCGTCGTGCAGCAACCGCCGCTGCCCCTCGGCACGGACGAGCTGCCGCTGGCAGGCTCGATGAACGCGTCACAACGGACCGTGTACGGTGCGGTCACCGCCCATGGGACGTCGTTGGTCCGGGCCGGCTATCGCTACGTTGTGGTGACCAACGGCCACGGCGGTCCGCGGCACGCGGCGGCGCTCGAGGCTGCCTGCCGCCGGGTCAGCAAACGCCACCGCATTCACATGTTCATTCCATCGAACCTGGCGTTGCATCGGATTGTCACCGGCCAGCGCTTTGACACAGTTGAATCATTGCTTGGTCGCCCGCTCACCGACGCCGAACGCCGCGGGCTACTCGCCGGCGAACACGCAGGGAGCTGGGAGACGTCGTTCATGCTGGCGGAACGGCCGGAACTGGTGGAGCCGGGCTATGGACAGCTGGGTCTCGACGGCCCGCCCCCCTTCAAGCCCCTGGCAAGGCTCGGGGAACGGCTGGTCCGTTGGCGCAGCCGCCGCGGCCGCCAGACGGCAAAACTGCAGGAGGCATTTCATGCCCTGTCAGGAGGAATCGGGTGGCTGCTCAACGCGCGCTACGGCTACGGCGGACCGGTAGTCAGCTACCAGGGTGATCCGTCCGTGGCCTCCGCCGAGCTGGGCAGGACGTTCCGCGAAGTCATGGCGCAAGAGTGTTTGGCTATGGTGGAAGCGGTGACCGCCGGCAGACTGGGCGCGACAGATGTCCGCAGCATCGCCTCCGACTACGCCGCCATTCAGCCGCACTTCTGGCCGCGTCTCGGCTTCGCCCTCGCCGCGGTGGTGTTGGCCATTGTGTTTTTCTAGTCGACGGTTGACAGTTGCGCGTCAACAGCCCAAGAAGACGGCGCCACGAGCGATAGGCGCGTATGACCCTGTTCGGCGTTCACACCGGCCCGCAAAACTGCACGCTCGACGATCTGCGTCAGGTCTGGCATTTGGCGGACCGTTCCGGATTCCACTGGCTGTCGATCTGGGACCACTTCTACCCTGCCATGATCATCCCCGGCGACGCGCGGGGCCCCTGCTTCGAAGCGGTGTCCATCATGACGGCGCTAGCGGCCGAAACCACGCAGGCACGCATCGGCAGTCTGGTCTATTGCATGGCGTACCGTCATCCGGCGGTTTTGGCGAAGGCCATGGCCACCATCGACCACGTCAGCGGCGGCCGCATGGAACTCGGCCTGGGCGCGGGTTGGAGCCAAATCGAGTTCGAGGCCTATGGCATTCCGTTCTTGCCGATCAAGGACCGCTTGGACCAGTTGGAAGAAGGCGTGCAGATCATCCGCGGCCTGTTCACGCAGGAAACCACGACCTTCCTCGGCAAGCACTACTGCGTGACCGAGGCACGCTGCGAACCGAAGCCCGTGCAGCCGCGCCCGCGCATCTGGCTCGGTGGTCAGGGCGAGAAGCGCCTGCTCCGAATGGTGGCCAAGTACGCCGACGGTTGGAACGTACCGTTTCTCGGCCCGGAGCTGTACGCGCAAAAGAACCAGGTGTTGACCCAATGGTGCGAGAAAGAGCGGCGCGATCCGCACACCGTGCTGCGCACCGTCAATGTCGGCTTGGCGATCGGCCGCGACGAAGCTGAGGCCCAACGCAAGCGCGCAGCGCTGCAGGAACAATTCGGGGTCGCCCTGGGTTTCCTCGAGTCCGGCATGCTGATCGGCACGCCCCAGCAAGTCATCGATCGCATCGGCGAGTACGTCGATGCGGGCGCGGAGTGGATCATTCTCGCCCTGCGCGGGCCATTCGATGTCGAGGGGCTGCAGGTGTTCATCGACCGGGTACTGCCGGCCTTCCGGTGAGTCCTCAGTGTCTTGAAGCTCTGCGCCGGAAAGTGGTAGAGCACAAGGAGTCACCCCATGATCAAGACCATCCTGATTGGACTCGACGGCTCGGAACACTCGCGCACGGCGATGCGCTATGCCCTGTGGCTCGGCCAGCAGTTGGGCGCCACCGTGATCGGCCTGCATGTGGTCGATATCGTTTCGATTGAAGGCTCATTTTTTCACGACATCTCCGGGTCGCTAGGCTTCGAACCGTACTTGGACTTCTCCTCCAAGATGCGTGAAGTGTTGCACGAGCGCGGCAAGGGGTTGCTGCAGGAGTTCACCGACCACGCGACACAGGCCGGGGCGCGCAGCGATACCGTGCTCGGCATGGGCGTCGTGGCCAACGAAATCGCCGAGCAGGCACGCACGGCGGACCTGGTCGTCATCGGACACCGCGGCGTCAACGAGAGGTTTTCGACCGGACTGCTCGGCAGCACGGCGGAGAGCGTCACACGCAAGTGCCCGAGGCCGGTGTTCATTTCAACGGTGGAATTCCGTCCCATAAGCCGACCGCTCCTAGCCTACGATGGCAGTCAACGTGCGGCGGCGGCCATGCGTGCCGCAGCCGACTTCTGCGTCTCGCTGTCATTACCGCTGACCGTACTCACCGTGGCCAAGGACTCGGAGAGCGGCGACAAAGTCATCGGCGACGCCCGCAAGTACCTGGCTCCATACAACATCGAGTCCAGCTGCGTGGTCCAAACCGGCAACGCACCGGAGCAGATCGTTGCGTACATCAAGGAGCACGGCTTCGATTTGATGTTCATCGGCGCCTACGGCCACAGCCGCATCATCGAGATGGTCCTGGGCAGCACCACCGAGTACGTGCTGCGCAACACCAGCTGTCCGGTCTTT
>DASVHW010000325.1 GCA_036382395.1 Candidatus Binatia bacterium
CGAGGAGTACGCACGCCACTGGATCGCGGCCGGCCTCGGCCCGGAGTATGCCGTGGAGACCTACCGGCTTGCGGTGGATGCGCAACAGCTGCGAGCCCTGAAGCAGCCCGTCTACCACGAGATTTTGCGGCGGCACGTGAGTCTCATGCCCGGGGCGATCGAGGCTCTGGCGCGCCTGCACATACGGTTCCCCCTCGGCCTGGCAACCAATTCCAATCGGGCCGACGTGTCGTTTGTGGTGGAGCAGTTCGGCCTTGAGCGCTTCTTCGCCAGTATCGTCACGCGCGAGGATTACGTGCTTGCCAAGCCCAACCCCGACGCCTACGTCAGGGCAGCGGCCGGCCTCAACATGTCGCCGCACGTGTGCTTGGTGGTGGAAGATACCTACCGAGGCGTTCTCGCCGCGCATCGCGCCGGCGCGGTGCCGGTTGCGGTACCCAACAGATTCACTCGCACTAACGATTTCTCTCTGGCCGTGGCCGTGTTCGGGAGTCTCGACGACCTGACGGTGTCGGTGCTCGAGAAACTGCTCGCCGCGTGACGCGGGACCCGACGGTCCTCGTCCCTTCAGCGACCGGTCGCAAGCGCTGTCGTCGCTCGGGGCTGGGGAACGTTTGGATTGGCTGAAAACCGCGCTGCGTGCGGAGAATTGTTCAGCGAATGAAATGTCCGAAGCGGTCCCAACGCAGCCAACGTGCCCAGTCGGCTTTGCTATCGCTTGACCAGTAGATGAACGTGGCTTGTCCCTTCACGTCGGACTCGTCCGCGAAGCCCCAGTACCGGCTGTCGTAACTCTGGTCGCGGTTATCGCCCATGGCGAAAAACTTACCGGCCGGCACGGTCACTGGACCGAACCGGTCCCTCGGTGCCGAATCGCGCCCCCGCAGGTCGGTGAAGGTGGCATGAGGATCGGGCACTTCCTCTCCGTTGATGAGCAGGCGTTTGTCCCGTACTTCCACCGTGTCTCCGGCGACTGCAATCGCCCGCTTGATCAAGTCGATCTTGCGGTCGATGGGCGAGGTGAACACCACCACGTCCCCTCGATGTAACGGGCTCCACTGCTTCACCTCCCGATCGACGAAAGGCAGGTGCATGCCGTAGGCCAGCTTGTTGACGAATAAGTGATCGCCGATCTGTATGGTCGGCAGCATCGATCCGGACGGAACCCAGAAGGCTTCCACCACCGAAGAGCGGACCAGCAACGCCACGAGCACGGCAAGCAGGAGCGATTCGATGTTCTGTCGTAAGCGCGACTTCGGTGGGCGATCGGCCTCGGCTGTGCGCCAAAAGGCGAAACGAGACGACGTTGTCACGGAATGTTTTTCCTCCGCTGTGGGACGGGCTGCGTTACGTTGCGCCATGCTGTAGCTCTAATCATGGAGTTCCCGCAGTGCCGCGTCAAGGGGCGGTCGGCCGTGGCCCCTGGTCCTGGGAGATGCGACCGGAGAGGCGAAGTCTAACCCGAAGGGGGCGCCGTCAGTGGAGTTCCATGCCGCCGTCGACGTTGATTGCTTGCCCGGTGACGTTTTCGGCCGTGGCCAGATAGACGGCGAGGGTACCGATATCGGCGGGGGTCTGCGGACGCCCCAGCGGAATCAACGTTTGCACGTAGCGCTGCCAGGACTCTTCCTTGGATTCACCAGGCTGCTTCAGCGTGTCGGCGAGGTACTCCCACATCTGCGTTCGTAAGATGCCGGGGCAGATGGCGTTGACGCGGATGTTGAAGCGCGCCAGCTCCTTTGCTAGGGCGTTGGTGAAACCCACGACCGCGAACTTGGAGGCGCAATAGTGCGCCATGCCTGGAGAGCCGTTCTTGCCGGCGACCGAAGCGATATTGATGATGCCGCCGTTGCCGGCCTTCTTCAGCTGTGGGATTGCGGCCTGACACGACAGGAACACGCCCTTGGCGTTGACGGCCATGGTGACGTCCCACGTCTCTTCGGGCATTTTTTCAACAGTGGATATGCTGACGACGCCGGCGTTACACACGAGAAGGTCGAGGCGACCGAGATGCTGCATCGTCTCCTGGACCATGCGGTGTGCGTCGGCCTTCTGCGTCACGTCGGCTTCGATGGCGCACGCCTTTCGGCCGATGGCCTCGATTTCCTTCACCGTGCGCTGAGCGGCCGTAAAGCCGCTGACCTGGGCGTCGCCGTACTGTTGCGCGGCGCTGTTGATACGGTTGACCTCGGCGATGGCGATGTCTGCGCCAGCGTCGGCCAGGGCCAGAGCGATGCCCCGCCCAATGCCGCGGGCGCCGCCGGTGATCAATGCCGCCTTTCCCTCGAGTGGGGTCATCATCGCTCCTGTTTGGTGTGAAGTACGATTAGTCAGGCGACGGCTTCAGGTCAAGCGAGGATTCAGCTTCGGCGCGGCGATCCCGCTTCGACACGCCAGGGCTGCCGAAGAGGTAGTAGCGACTCAGCAACTCGGTGCCCTTGCCTATACCGATGCGTGTGGTCTGGATGACACGCTCGTTGCGTTTACGTCGGCCGGCCTCGATCCACAAGCCCGGGTCCGTGACGAGATCGCGACCGTTGTCCCGCAGGGTGAAATGCATCGCCCGGCAGACGAGTGCGGGGCCGGCCGCGAGAGCAAGGTTGTCGATGCCTCGGATCAGCACGGCTCCGGGCGTCCCTTCGGTTTCGGTGACCACGTTGAAGCAGTGGTGCATGCCGTAGGTGAAATAGACATAGGCCACGCCGGCCGGACCAAACATGACGCGATTGCGCGGCGTGCGCTTGCCTGCCGCCGCGTGCGACGCCGGGTCGTCCGTGTAGGCCTCGACCTCGACGATGCGCCCGCGCCACACCTCGTCGCTGACGCGGTGGCACAGGGTGCAGCCCAGTAACCGGCGGGCGACGGCTGCCGTTGGGCGGGCAAAGTCGGCGCGTTGCAGACGGCGGGACATCAGCGTTTCCATGGTGTAATGTCTGGCTGGTACGTCCGTCAAGCTGCCGCTCTGCCTACGCGGATGGTTGCGCACCGTACGCACACGTTTTACACCGTTCCGGTCTGAAGGAGACGATGCATGAAGGAGTTCAAGAACCGAGTTGCCGTAGTGACCGGTGGTGGTAGTGGCATTGGCGCCGCCATGGCGCAGGCGTTTGCTCGCGAGGGCATGCACATCGTGCTTGCCGACATCGAGCAGGCGGCGATGGATGCGACCGCGGCCGCCATCGGGGGCGACGTGCTCACCGTCCGGGTGGATGTCACCCTCTTGGACGATGTCCAGACGCTGGCAGATCGTGCCTTCAACCACTTCGGCGGGGTCCATGTGCTGTGCAACAATGCCGGCGTCGTCACCGTCGGTGGGATGGACACGATGACACACCGCGACTGGCAGTGGGTCCTTGGCGTGAACCTCTGGGGCGTCATCCACGGTATCGAAGCCTTCGTCCCGCGCATGATCGCGCAAGGCCAGGGCGGCCACATCGTCAACACCGGGTCGATGGCGGGGCTGGTCCCGATGCAAGGAATGGGAATCTACGTGACCAGTAAGTACGCGGTCGTCGGGCTGAGCGAAACCTTGCAGCGCGACCTCAGCCAGTACGGGATTGGGGTGTCGGTGCTGTGCCCGATGGTGGTGAACACGAACATCAACGCCGCGGCGCGGAACCGGCCGCCGGAGCTGCGCAACCTG
Organism: Candidatus Binatia bacterium; assembly: GCA_036382395.1. Classification (NCBI taxonomy): domain Bacteria; phylum Candidatus Binatota; class Binatia (SeqCode); species Binatia bacterium. Next base: position 3,644 of record DASVHW010000325.1, read on the forward strand.
GGCGAGGAGTTTCTGACACCGCCGCAGATGGCGATGGTTGGCGGCATCATCGAAGCCGGCGAGGTGGCGGAGCGGGTCGTTGCCGCGGTGAAGGCAAACGATCTCTACGTCCTGACGCACGGCGCCCAGCGCGACCTCATCCGCCGCCGCTTCGAGCGACTGGATCGAGCTGCGGCAAAGGTTGAGACCGGTGCTGGGTGAGGGAGTCATGCTTACGGCAGGCCGGCAAAGCTGAAGCTGCTGAGCAGGCCGTCGCCAAGCCATTGGCCCAGAAGGGCCGCGGCCCGTTCAGTGCCGCGTGCTTCGCTGTCGCACGCGACAATCCGCTCGCACACCTTGGCAAAGGAGGCGCCTTCGCTGATCGTCACCAGCGCCATGCGTTCTGTCGTGTCGATGCGTCGATGGTAGACGCGGAAGTTCTGCCGCCAGACGCGCAGGGCGGTACCGCAACGCGACGGTTGCGGCGGTGTGTCGCCGCCTTGCGCCTGTTTCCAGACCTCGTGGACCGGCCAGTCCAGGTCCAATAGACGCAACGCCGGGGTGAGCTGAAACCGGAGGTCGGGCCAGCGCTGGTGCGGGACGCTGGCAAGGGTCGAGGCTTCCAACACCGGAGCGTCAGCCGCATCGAAGGCGTCGAGGATGGCCCATTCCAGACTCGCAAGGTCGGCGAGCCAGGGCCACCGATGCGATGTCGGATGCCCGCCGAGAAAAGACGGAAAGTCCTTTCCGCTGTATCGCAATGAGAAGTGCGATGGCGGATGCCCGACGAGGTAGTCCGTGATGAGGTTGTGAAAGGCCGTGCCACCTACGACCGAGCACACCGCGGAGAAATCTTCTTTGAGCGCGTCGCGCATGCGGTAGAAGTACATGTTGGCGTAGATGTCGAGGCGCGCCACCGCCGAGAGGTGCTCATCGCCGCACACCAGCGCGCTGGCACAGCGGCGGTCCGCGGGACCGAGCTGCGCCAGGCCGGCCGCCGCCCCTTCAGGCGCGGTAATCAGCTTCCACAGCAATCGTTGCGTCTGATCGAGGTTCGGTGCAGCCATGTGCGGCCTCAAACACTTTCTTTGCGTGGTGCGTTTCTGCCTGCAGGACGGCGAACGGTGGAATCCGGTCGTCCCATTCGACCAACGTGGAGACCGGGCCGAAGCGCCGGACGGCGTGCGCGTAGAGGTCCCACACTGCGCTCGCAACCGGATGGTCATGCGTGTCGTGCAGGAACGGTCCCTTGTCGCTGTGACCCGCCAGGTGGAATTGATGCACGCGTCCCGCGGGAACGTTGTCGACATAGTCCAGCGCCGAAAAGCCGTGGTTGAAGGCACTGACAAAGATGTTGTTGATGTCGAGGAGGATGCCGCAGTCGGCACGCTCGGCCACGCCACCGAGGAACTCCCACTCCGGCATGGTCGAGTGCCGGTACTGCAGATAGGTAGAGACATTTTCCAGCAAGATGCGGCGACCCAAGGCGTCTTGCACCCGCTGCACCCGCCGGGCGACATGCTCGATCGCCTCCTCGGTGTACGGTAGCGGCAGCAGATCGTGCAGGGTGTGGCCGCCGACCCCGCTCCAGCAGAGATGGTCCGAAACCCACGCGGGCTCGAAGCGACGCGCGAGACTGCTCAACTGCTGGAGGTAGTCGGGATTCAGCGGATCGGTGGAGCCGATCGACAGCGAGACCCCATGCAGTGCTATAGGGTAGTGGCTGCGAATCTTCTCGAGGACGTGCAGCGGCCGGCCGCCGGGCACCATGAAGTTCTCGGAAATGATCTCGAACCAGTCCACGGCGGGGTAGGCGTCGAGGATCTCCGGATAGTGCTTCGGGCGAAGTCCGAGGCCGAAGCCGAGAAATGGAAACTCCATGGTGCCCTTACCGTGGCGTGGCCGCTACTGCTTTACTGTGCCACCCTTCGCCTTGCATTCGTCGGCAGACACGTCGATCCAGCCTTTACCTTTGCACTCGTTCTTGCCGGCACAATCGTGTCCGACACCGCCACAAGCCCCTTGGCCTTTGCAGCTGTTGATGCCTTCGCAGTGAACTGTTTTGGCTTCCGCCTTTTCCCCCGTTCCGGCCTGGACTAAGGTGCTCTTGGCGAGGAACATGGTGGCGACGGCAGTGGCGATGACAACGCCCTTCGTGCGAGTTTTCACGTAAACCTCCTTTGCTACGGATCACCGGGCGCACTGCCCCTGATCCGCGCTGTCGCTGATTGACGCTGAAGATGTGCTTTACGCATACCGGGAGAACCAGCTTAGATCAACCAGGGTTGAGGCGTGGCCTTGAAGTTCACGCGGGTGCGCAATGCATCAGGGAATGCAACAATGAAGCGATGACGCACTCTCTTGATGGGTTCGGTTCATGTTTCGCCCGGCGTTGATCATTCATGGCGGCGCCGGCGCCGGTGGTCGGGAGTTGACCGCGGCGCAGGCACCCGGCTGCACCGCGGCCTTGCGGGCTGGTTGGCAGGTGCTGGTAGCGGGCGGCACCGCACTCGACGCCGTGTGCGAGGCCGTTGCGGTGCTGGAAGACGACCCGAATTTCAATGCCGGACTCGGTTCCTGTCTCACCGGCAGCGGGACGGTGGAGATGGACGCCACGGTGATGGAGGGCGCGTCGCTCCGGGCTGGCGCGGTGGCGGTGGTGCGCACCGTCTGCAACCCCCTACGGCTCGCGCGCGCGATCCTGGACGACGGGCGCCAGGTGATGCTCGCCGGATCAGAAGCGGAAGCCTTCGCTTGCCAGCACGGCCTGAAAACCTGCCGGCCTGAGGACATGGTCACGCCCGGCCAGCTCCAGCGCTGGCAGCAACACCACGGCGATGCGTCCACTGGGACGGTAGGCGCCGCCTCCGTCGACCGAGACGGGCACGTCGCCGCTGCAACCTCGACCGGTGGGATGTTGTACAAGCTGCCGGGACGGGTTGGTGATTCCGCCATCATCGGTGCGGGGACTTACGCTGATGATGCGCTCGGGGCGGCGTCGGCGACCGGCCACGGGGAAGCGATCATCCGTGCGGCTCTGGCCAGGTCGGTGGTCGAGGCGTTGCGCGGCGGGAGCGATCCGGAGGGTGTGGCGCGTCGCGGCATTCGCGACCTGGGACACCGCCTATCAAGCGTTGCGGGAATCATCGTAGTCGATCCACTGGGTCGCCTGGGGTATGCGCACAACACCGAGCGCATGGCGGTCGGATACATGCGGCCGGATTTTCCCGATTTCGTCGTGCGGACCTAAAGACCAAACGCTATCGCCCGGAGGAATGCGCCTCGAAAGCATGACGGCGCTGTTGCTCCTACGGCCCGGTGAGGATAAACACATAGACGACTTTAGTGGGCGGCAAAGGAGGCGACAATGGACCGCGAAAACCGATCGACAGTGGCGCTGGCGGTGGGCCTCGGCTTGTTCATTGGATGGGGTGTCGGACTGCCGGGAACTGCGACTGCAACGCCGGCGGACAGGCCCGCGCGAGGCTTGTACATGAAGTACTGTAGCGCCTGCCACGGGCCAGGGGGCAAAGGAGATGGATCGGTCTCAAGTGTCATGCGACCCAAGCCGACTGATCTGACGCAGATCGCCAAGAAATCCGGGGGCGAATTCCCGTTTGTCCCGATCATGCAAGTCATCGACGGCACCAAGGCCGTGCACGCTCACGGCGAAGCGGATATGCCGGTGTGGGGCGAGCTTCTGAAGGATCCGGGCAGCGGATCGCTGGAGAGCCGCGTTGCGATCGAAGGAAAGCTGATGCTCATCACCGACTATATCCGCTCGATTCAGGAAAAGTAGCGGTCCTTGGTAAGGTATTACACCGCCGCGGCTTTTTGTACTTGTCTAATTTTCGCCGCCCTGCGAGATTGACCGTATGCCACCGGAACACCGGCGGGTCTATGACCTCTTCGTGCTGAACATCGCGCTGCAGCTGTTTGATGCCGTGGCCACGTATCAGGGGCTGCAGATCGGCTGCAAAGAGGCCAACCCCATCTTGGCGAGCGCCTTCGCTTCGTTTGGTGTCGGTCCGGCGCTGCTACTGTTCAAAGCCAAGGCTTGTGGCTTGCTCTTCTTACTCAACCGCAATCGAGCCCATCACCGCCTGGTGACGCCGGCACTGACGTTACTCGCCGCCGTGTACACCCTATTCTCGCTGGGCCCGTGGTTGGCGAAGTTTCTAGCGCTGTTCGTGCGGACCTTCTGAAGGTTCGTACGACGCTCACGCCGCTACTGCTTTGTGCCGGCGGCGAGGTGCAAAGGCAAGGATCTTGTGCCTCCGGGCTGCGCGCAATCGGACTCTGGCCACCTTGACAACGTTCTCGGGAGGCTGCGAAAGCACCTCCTGCCGCCAACTCTTCAGGCGCTGGCGGAAATAGCTCGGAGTCAAACTGAAGAAGGCGCAGATGGACTCGAACGAAAACGGCCCCGAGTCGCTTTCGTCGAGCAGCCACTTCTCGGCTTCCTGAAACAGGCGCCGAGCCCGTGGCGGCGTTGCGTTGGCGTACTTCTGATAACACATGATGCCATCTTCGAGGACCGCCAGCATGAGGCGCCGCTCGCCCTCGAGAATGCTCCGCCCACGGAAACGGTCGTAGAACTGCGACGGTAAGAGAATCTCCGGCTCAATCAGCCGAGGCAACGACCCATCGAAGCTCGTCGCCTCGTATTCTTTCGACCACCGTCCGCTGCTATGTGCTGCCGCTTCCATGCGACGCTCCTTTTCTATGAGCCCCTTTTGGGTCTCACCTGCTAGAGCAGAAAGCGTGCCGCTCGCGGACGATGGCGCCGCCTTGTAAAGTGGAGGCAGACTGCGGCGATGGTGAGCGGCTCGGATATTTCCGGCCGCGCCAAGTATCGAAATGCTACTGAAGGTGCGTGTGAAAAGAAGACAGGCTCGATCTGTATCGTGGACATCCTATGTCCAGGCGATAAGCGATCCGTGATACGTGGCTTGTCAGTTATGGCCGAGGATGATGACGCAGGAAACCGCGCCTGGTCCGCCAACGTTGTGTGCCAGGCCCAGCTGCGGGTTCTTCACTTGCCGTTCACCACCTTGTCCCTGCAACTGTTTGACGCACTCGTAAATCATCCGGACCCCGCTCGCCCCGATCGGGTGGCCAAATGATTTCAATCCTCCGCTGGGATTGATCGGAATGTCACCCGACAACGAGGTCCGTCCCTCGGCCGCCAGTGCTCCGCCCTGCCCTTTCGGGCAAAAGCCGAGGTCTTCAGTGTTGGTGATCTCGGTCCATGTGAAGCAATCGTGCACCTCGGCGAAACTGACGTCTTTCGGCGAAATTCCCGCCATCTTATACGCTTGCTGGGCTGCCATCTGAGTAGAGCGGAAGCCGAGGTAGTCAAACGTCGGATCGAAGTACGGCCGGCCGGAGGTCACCGCCAGGCCGAAGCCTTTGACCAGCACGTAGTCGCTGCGAAAGCGCTTGGCGAGGTCGGCCCGGCAGATGATCGCCGCAGCCGCCCCGTCCGTGGTGGGACAGCAGTCGAACAAGCCAAATGGCCAGGCGATGATCGGGGCGTTGAGCACCTTTTCCTCGGTGACCTCCATACGCAGGTGCGCTTTGGGATTGCGTGCGCCGTTATAGTGGTTCTTCACTGCCACCTTGGCCAGCATTTCGCGACCGATCTTGAAGGTATGCATGTAGCGGTTTGCCGCCAGCGCAAACAGACCAGGTGCAGAGTTGCCCTTCGCCAGCAGTGGGTGACCCAGACGGGGCAAGCCCCGGCCGCCCCGGTCCTTCAACTTCTCCGCGCCCAACACCAACACGATGTCGTAGGCTCCCGAAGCGATGGCGAGACAACCGTTGCGAAAGGCGTCGGTGCCGGTGGCGCAGTAATTCTCGACGCGCGTAATCGGCCGATCGTACAATCGCAAGGCATCGCCCAGGGAGACTGCGGCTTTACCTCCTGACGGACCGGGGAGGTAGGTGCCCAGATAGGCTGCTTGGATGTCCTCCGAGGTGATTCCGGCGTCGGCGTAGGCGTCGAAAGCCGCCTCGCATATGAGTTCCTCGTAGCTCGTTTCAAACCGGTCGCCGAACTTGGTACAGCCAACGCCGATGACCGCCACCTGATCTTTCATCGGACTCCCTCAGCGTACGGGGCGCGCTTTCCAGAAGTAGTTGTGATTACCGCCACCGTCCTGCAGCCGACGGAACGTGAGCATCACCGGCAACCCGATGCCGACTTCTTTTTCCGTAAAGTCGGTGACCTGCAGATAGACGCGTCCACCCCCATCCAGGTCGACCACGGCCATAGGCAGCGGGTGCTCCAGGTTGGCAACGAGGTGATCGACCGTGAAAGTGAAGATCGTCCCCTGCTTGCGCAACTTGTGATCCGACACGTGCCCGCTTTGCTTGCATTTGATGCACACGCGGGTAATCGGAAACTGCACCGTGTCGCAGGCATCGCACCGGCTGCCGTACAGACGGATGTCTTGCTTCAGTTCCTTGAACTCCAGCACGTTGGTGACGGCGTCCCCCGGCTCGTCGAGGTCCAGTACCCGGCGGAACTTCAGGTACTTCTCATAGGACGCCAGCGGCAGCTTGTTTTCGACGGCCCGTTTCCAGGAGTACAGCGCACGCCGGCGCGGGAGTTCGTCGGTGACCCGCAGCAACAGCGCATCCGCTCCTTCTCCGTATGCGCCCACCACGATCCAATCACCCGCCGTCGCCTCGTCCAATGCCGCCGCCAGGGCGAGCAGGGGATCGGCCACACCGGCGCTGCCAATGGTGCTCACCGCCGGCGAGACGAGTTGCCGCCGCGGATCGAAGCCGAGGTCTTTTGCCAAATCAATCCCGGCGCGCGCGTCGGGGGAGTACACCGCCAATCTGGCGATCGACTCGGGCTTCAACTTTTGTGCGGCCAGCAGGGCGCGTATGGCCTCGCCTAGATTTCGGGCGTAACCATAGGTGTTTGAAAACTTTCCGGGAAACGCCTGCACGAACTTCTGGTCGTCGGTGCGCCACAGGTGAGTGAACTCCTCCGATACAGAGGCCGCATCAATGACCTCCGCCAGCACCGCTGTGCTCCCGATGCGCAACCCCGCTGCCGCATGGCCCAGAAGCCCCTCGATCTCTGATTCCGGGGCCGCCAGCCGCGCGTCGGCGGCGGCGATCAGCACGTCGTTTCGCGCCCCCGCTCGCACCGCGTGCACGCCGGCGAGCAATGCGCTCATCCCGGCGCGCACGGAACCGGTGAAATCGGCCGTCTGCGCGCGCCGCGGGAGATCGCAGGCCGTGGCCACTACACTGGCGACCTGCTTCTCGCGATACGGCGCGCTGGTGCTGGCGAAGTACAGGGCGTCGACCGCCGCCGCTTCACTGTCGGGCGCGCAGGCGAGGCCGACCTCGGTGGCCATGGTCAACGCGTCCTCGTCGTAATTGGCGACAGCGATTTCCCCGGCAGCCTGTGGTGTCCCCCATGCTCGCGCGATCAGGTTGCGGTCCAAACGCAACCGCGGCACGTAGGCGTTGTAGGCGGTGATACCAACCATCGCCGCGCCCTCACTGCGGGCGGCGCCGGAGGATCCAGAGAATTACCGGGGGCAGCAACCACCACCCATGACTCGGGGGCGACTTTATGCCTTCGACAGCACAACTCTGTCCCTGAATGCAGACGCTACCGAGGCATTGCGCCGTCGGGGTCGGTGTGATCGTGAAAGTGGAGGCCGGCAGCGGCGTCTTGGTCGGCGTCGGCGTCCCCGTTGCGGTGGGAGTTGGGGTAGACGTTGGGGTGGGCGTTGGGGTGGCCGTTTCCGTAGGCGTGGCGGTCGCGGTGAAGGTCGCGGTTGCCGTCGGCGTCGGCGTTGCCTCTGGACGGCTGCTGAGCAAGACCGAAAGTGTGCCGTCGCCCTCGTTGGCGGTGATCACGTCATTGGGCCCACCATCGAGGTTTGCGAGCGTAACCGCCACCGGCGCTACGCCGACGACGCAGGTGTCGAGAGGGGAGGTAGGCAAGCCGCACGCCTGCGGCGCGGGGACGAGGTTTCCGTGGCCGTCGCCTAGGAAGAAGGCAACCGTGTTGGAGCTGGCATTGGCCACCGCAATGTCAAGTTTTCCATCGTGGTTAAAGTCATCGACGGCGAGCGCGGAAGGGCTATCCAAGCCGGCAGTCACCGGGGTTCCCGCTGGGGTGAAGGAGGTTCCACCGCCTGATGCACCGTCGTTCAAAAATATCTGGAGATCCGCGTTCGCTCCGCTGCCGACGACCGCCAAGTCCAGCCAATTGTCGAGGTTGAAATCGCCCGTGCCGATCGCGGCGGGCACCGTGCCTACCGGCACCGCGAGCGGCGACTCGAAGGTCCGCTTCCCGTTTTGAAGCAGAATGGATACCGTGCGTTCGATGTCGCTACCGGCGATGATGTCCAACGCCCCGTCCCGATTCACGTCGGCCACCGACATGAAGGCGACGGACAGCCCGGCGGGTTCTCTGACCGCCGTGTTTGTCGTGTCGAAGCCGCCACCGGACCGTCCATACACCACGGTTACGCTGTGGTCCAAGCCGCTGCTGCCGACAACGATGTCGAGGTGACCGTCGCCGTCCACGTCGGCGATGGCCACGGCGCGCGGGTCACTACCGGCGCTGATCGGCGAACTCGCCGTGAACTGACCGCTTCCGTTGTTGCTCAAGATGGAGATGCCCGCTGGGCCGACTACAGCGAGGTCATCGACGTCAGCAAATTTTTCCTGCAGTTTTCCGGCCGCGATCGCTACCGGTGCGTCATTGATCGGGATCGCCGTTGGTGTCATCGCACCGGCACAGTTCCCGTCACGGAAAAGGCTGCGCGTCGATGGGTTCGACAGCAGGATCAGGACGCTCTTGTTTACCGCGTCGACGACAGCAAGGTCAGGCACACCATCGTGGTTGAAATCGCCGGATGCGACGGCCACGGGCTGCGCGATCCCAGCCGATCCCGATGGCAGCGGCACGTCGCAGCTCACAAAACCGGGCAGCGTTTGCGCCGGCGCATTGCCGCCGGCAAGGACGCAGGCGACCATCGCGATCGGAAGCAGGGCATGACGTAGACGGTGATCTGGCTGGTGAGTGGTCATTTCATCTCGTGAAATCACGGGCGATTCGCCGCCACGCTAGTCCGCCCGTCACTATGAGCGAGAGTGTGAGCCAGGTCCAATCGTCCGCCCGCGTCGATGGATCCAGGGCGCAGCTACCATTCAGCGCAATGGTGCCCGGCTTCAGGGTCCCGGTCGGAACAGGGCTGGGGGATCGAGTAGACGTAGGGAGGCGCGTCCCGGTCTGCGTCGGTGTCGGCGTTGCCGTCGGCGTCGGTGTCGGAGTGTCCGTTGAAATGGCGGTCTCCGTCGGCGTTGCCGTCACAGTTGGCGTATCCGTTGGGAGCGGAGTTGGAGTAGCTGGCGGGCGGCTGGTGAGCAGTACGCTTATGCTGCCGTCCGTGTTCCCAGTGACGACGTCAGCCACAGGGTCGCCGTCGATGTTAGCCACGGCCAAGGCGATCGGATCCGCACCGACATCAAACGGGATGAGGGGTTTGAAGGTGGCGCTCCCTGTGCTGAGAAGAATATCGACAGCGCCATTGGCCTTGTCCGCTACGATGATACCCGTTCTGCCATCACCGTACACGTCAGCGACACCGATGGCGGCGGGCTGAGGCAACCTGGTGCCTGGCAGTGCCAGTGTTGAGCTGAGGCTCCGATACGTGATCCCGCCGCTTGGGGCCAAGCTTCCGAGCACGACCTGTACGCTGCCGGGCTTACTTGCTCCAGAAGACAGGGCGACAGCAAAATCGGGGATAACGTTGCCCGATTCGAAATTGCCAAGGGTCATCGCCTGCGGTTGGTCCGCGAGGTTGGCCACTTTCACGCTGGTGAAGCTGGGACAGCTGACGCCGGTGGCCGGCGTGGGAGTGCCTGCGTTTTGCAGGAAGGCTACCAAAACGTTGTCTTGTTGGCTGGCGACGGCGAAGTCTTGGAGACCGTCATGGTTCAGATCGCCGGCAAGTACGAGCGCTGGGCTGATTTGCACCGGCACCTCGCACGGTGAGGAGAAACCACCTTGGCCGTTGCCGAGGAAGATGGAGACGTCGTTGCTTCCGGCGTTGGCGACGATTATGTCGGGCTTGCCATCACCGTTGAAGTCGCCGACGGCGAGAGCGCTTGGGCCAGTGTGTGCCGTCAGGTCAACACGGTTGGGGAAGCCGCCGTGACCGTCCCCGAAGAACACGGTCAGGCCCTGCGAGCCGACGACGGCCAGATCCAGGGTGCTGTTGCAGTTGTCGCAGGTCAGGTCTTTAGCTGCGAGGGCCACGGGCGCGGTGACGGTGAGCGATACCGGGG